>JBOGZX010000210.1:0-7560 GCA_050697615.1 Gaiellaceae bacterium | reverse complement strand
GTGCAGGCCGCCGGCGACACGGCGTTCGAGCGAGTGCGACGCGCGGCCGCGCTCCGCCTGCTGCGCCGAGCGAGCGACGCCGACGTCCTCGGATCGATGATCGACCCGAGGCAGGCGACACGCGACGTGCGCCTCGCCGCCCGGCTCGCCGTTCCCGATCGCCCGTCCGCGCCCAGCCGCAACCTCGTCGTCAAGACGGTGCACGCGCAACTGGCGGTCGAATGGATCGCCTCGCGGTTCCCCGTCGAGGTGCTCGTCGTCCTCCGCAGCCCGTTGAACGTCGTCTCGAGCTGGAAGCAGATGGGTTGGCTGCATGCGGGCGGCGACGTGCTCCGCGAGCTCGATCCACGCACTGCCCGCAGGCTCGAGCATGCGTTCGGCATCCCTCCGGTCTCGGGCGGGTCCCCGATCGAGCAGGCGACGCATCTGATCGGCCTGCTCACCGCGGCGTTGCTCGACGCGGCCGCCCGTCACCCGGAGTGGTCGGTGGTCGAGCACGAAGCGCTCTGCGACGCGCCGCATGCAGGATTCCGCGCGGCAGCTTCGCGGCTCGGGCTCGGCTGGAGCGGCGAAGTCGACCGGCTCCTCGATCGGATGAACCGCCCCGGCGCTCGCTACGAGACGTCGCGGGTGGCGGCCGAGCTGGACGACATCTGGCGGACGCGCCTGACGCAGCAGGAGATCGAGACGGCTTCGGCCCTCCTCCAGCGGTTCGACCGCGACTGGTTGCCCGGTACGGCTGCGGCGAACGGTCAGGTGAGCGCCGAATGACGGGCTTTGTCATCTGGTTCACCGGACTTCCCGGAGCAGGGAAGAGCACGATCGCCGATGCGCTCGCCCAGCAGCTGGACGACCGCGGCGTGATCGTGGATCAACTGGACGGTGATGTCGTTCGCACCCACCTGTCGGCGGGGCTCGGCTTCTCGAAGGCCGACCGCGATGCCAACGTCGCCCGGATCGGATGGGTAGCATCCCGGCTCGCGCGGGCGGGAGCGGTCGTCGTCGTCGCCGCGATCTCGCCGTACGCCGACGCGCGCCGGCGGGCCCGGGAGCTCGTCGAACAGCACGCGCCGTTCGTCGAGGTTCACGTCGCCACACCGCTGGAGGAGTGCGTCCGTCGCGACCCGAAGGGCCTCTACGCTCAGGCGCTGGCGGGAGAGCTCGAAGACCTGACGGGAATCTCCGCCCCGTACGAGATCCCGGCGGCGCCCGACCTGCGGCTCGATACGACGAATGCCGCGCCTGCCGATTCGACCGCCGCGGCGCTTGCGTGCCTTGGGAAGCTGGGCCTGCTACCCGGCGCGGTCGTCTCGTGAGACGTGCCGCGGACGGCCCCGTGCGCGTGCTCGGGCCCGTCCTCGCGGGTCTGGCAGTGGCGCTCCTGCGCCTGACCGGGAGGCGCGCCGGGGCCGTCCTGCTCTACCACGCCGTGTCGGACCGGCCGGGTGACCCCGCGCGGGAGATCGTCCCTCCTCACGACGTTCGGCTGCTCGAAAGCCAGCTTCGGCACCTCGCGAGGTGGTATCGCGTCGTCGACGCGCACGAGATCCTAACCGCGGTCTCCACGAGGCGCCGCGGCGGCCGGTTTCCGGTGGCGGTGACGTTCGACGACGACCTTCCGTCCCACGCCCGGCTCGCGCTTCCGGCACTCCGGCGTTCCGGCGTTCCCGCGACGTTCTTTCTCTGCGGCGCCTCGCTGGACGGGCCGGCCGAGTTCTGGTGGGAGCGTCTTCAGCGCGCCTTCGACGCCGGCCGGACGGGGGCCGGCGGCACTTTGGGGGAGCAGGTCGAAGCGTTCAAGGGCCTGACTCCGGGCGAGCGTGACGCGGCCGCGGCGGAGTTCGCTGCGGGTCCGGTGCCCGACGAGGCGGGGATGCGCGCCGCCGACGTGCGTGCGATCGCCGCCGCCGGCATGCAGATCGGGTTCCACACGCGACGACACGATCCGCTTCCGAGCCTCGACGAGGACGCGTTGGCGGAGAGGTTGCGTGCGGGCCGCGCCGACATCGAGGCGCTGAGCGGGACGGCGCTCAGCAGCATCGCGTACCCGCACGGCGCGCACGACGAGCGGGTCGAGGCGGCGGCCCGCGACGCCGGCTTTCAGCTCGGTTTCTCGGCGTCCGGCTGCATCGTCTCGCCCGCTTCCGGCCCCCTGGCAGTTCCACGAATCGTCCCCAGCCATCGGTCGGCGGGCCACCTCGCGGTCCACCTGCTCTTCGAGGTGCTCGGCCGGTGACCGGGACCCCGGAGGTATCCGTCGTGATCCCGACCCGGGACCGATGGCGGCTGCTCTCGAGCCACGCGCTTCCGAGCGCCCTCGGACAGCAGGCCGTCGACGTCGAGGTCGTCGTCGTCGACGACGGGTCGAGCGACGAGACGCCCCTCCGTCTCGCCGAGCTCGACGACGAACGTCTGCGCGTCGTCCGCAACGAGCCGTCGCGACGGCTTCCCGGCGCACGCAACGCCGGCATCGCGGCGGCGCGCGGAGAGTGGCTCGCCTTCCTGGACGACGACGACCTGTGGTCGCCGCACAAGCTGCGCACGCAGGTCGACTGTGCGGAGGCTGCGGGCGCCGACTGGGTCTACGCCGACACGGTCGCGGTCGACGAGCGGCTGCGCGTGCTCGAGGCGGACGACTTCCCTGACCCGGCCGACCTGCCGCGCCTCCTGCTGACGGGCAACCACGTTCCCGGCGGCGGCTCCGGGGTGGTCGCCCGTGCGGATCTGGTCCGAAGGCTCGGCGGCTTCGACGAAGAGCTCTTCTTCTTCGAGGACTGGGACCTGTGGCTCCGGCTGACGCTCGCCGGGTTACCCGCGGCGTGCCCAGACGTGCTCGTGGCACGCCTCGTGCACCCCGCGAACATGGTGTTCCGGGAGCGTGCGTCGGCGCTCGTGAGCTGCGAGCGGCTGCTCGAGAAGCACCGCGAGGTCACGCGGCAGGACCGGCTGGCGATCGCCGAGTGGATCGCATACCGGCATCACCTCCTGGGTAGGCGCCGTCAGGCCGCCCGCCTCTATCTCGAAGCAGCCTGGCGCCACCGAAGTCCGGGAAACGTGCCGGCCGCCGTCGGCGCGCTCTTCGGCGAGCAGGGGCTTGCACTCGCGTCGCGGCTGCTCGTCCGTGTCGGCGGCAGATCTCACCTCGACGTCCAGGCTCGGGCCGCACCCGAGGATCCCGCGTGGCTCGAGCGGTACCGTTCGGTATGAGAGATCCGGCCGTGCCCGAGGTGACGGTCGTGATTCCGACGCGCGATCGTTCGACGCTCGTGACGACGCACGCGCTCCCGAGCGCGCTCGCGCAGGAGGGCGTGGCGTTCGAGGTGATCGTCGTCGACGACGGCTCGTCCGACGGCACCGCGGCTGCCGTCGCGTCGCTCGCGGACCCGCGTGTGCGGCTGCTTCGCCATGAGGCGGCCCGGGGGGTCTCTGCCGCACGTAACACCGGCATCGCGTCCGCGCGCGGCGAGTGGCTCGCGTTTCTCGACGACGACGACCTCTGGTCGCCGGGGAAGCTCGAGCGCCAGCTGGCGGCGGCTCGGTCGGAGGGCGCTTCCTGGACCTACGCGCGGGCGATCGTCGTCGGCGCGAACGCCGAGCCGCTCTACTCGCATCCGTTGCCAGACGGCGCCACGATCGCGGAAGCTCTCGAAAGCGGGAACGTGGTGCCGGGGGGCCCGTCGAACGTCGTGGCGCGAACGGACCTCGTCCGTGAGGTGGGCGGCTTCGACGAGACCCTCGGCCAGGGCGAGGACTGGGACGTGTGGCTGAGGCTCGCGCGGGCGGGCCGGCCGGCGGTCTGCGACGAGGTGCTCGTCGCGACGCTGACGCACGGAGAGCGCTCGATCTTCCGCTACCGGCCCGACGCGCTCGCCGACATCGAGCGGATGCTCGCGAAGCATCGGCCCGTGACGCGCGCCGACCGGCTCGGGGCCGCGCAATGGCTCGCAGGGCAGCACCGACTCGGTGGCAGTCGCCTGCGGGCCGCTGCCACCTATCTGCGTGCGGGCCTCGCGTATCGCAGCCCCGGCAACGTCGCCGCGGCTTTCGGCGCGCTCGGCGGCGAGCCGGGCATCCGGCTCGTCTCACGCCTGCTGCTGCGGCTCCGCGGCTCGTCCCACCTCGAGCAGACCCGGGCGCCGGTCGTGGTCGAGCCGCCGTGGCTCGCCCGCTACCGCACGAGATAGAGCATGCGGCCGTCGCTGCGGGCCAGCAACCGGAGCGGCTTGCCGTCGGCTGCGAGTGCCCGCGGCAGCCAGCGCTCGGGACCGGCGCCCGGGTCGACGAAGACGAGGAACGGCCGGCCGGACGCCACGAACGTCCGGTAGGGCCGCACGTGGAGCGGCGCGAACCGGCTCATCACGATCAGCCCGTTCTCCGTCGAGTCAGTTCCGAGATAGCGCAGCGCGAGCGCCGAGCTGGAGAGATAGCGCAGCCGCGCACGGAGGTCGGGCGGCGCATAGTGCGAGAGCTCGAGGAAGTCGTGCGGATGGGCGACGGCGATCTCGAGCCGCGGTGACGACCGCTCCAGGAAGGCAATCGTCTCCCGCTGTCGGGCGAGGTCGCCCCCGACGTCTCGGTAGTTCCAGACGCACGCTCGCACGAAGAAGATCGCGAGGATCGCGGCGACCAGCGGAGTCAGGAGCCCGAGCCGCCCGGGAAGCCGGTCGAGGCCGAGGGGGACGACGATCGCGAGGCCAAGGACGGCGAACAGCGTGTAGCGCTCCGTATATGCACCCGTGACCGTCTCCGCCAGTGCGACCGCGAGCAACGGCGCGAGCAGCAACGCGACGGCGGCGGCCCGCTCGGGTGCATCCACGCTCCTGCGGACGCGGCTCATGGCCCCTCCGACGAGCGGTACCGCCGTCAGGGCCAGCGACGCTGCGACGACCGCGCCCGTGAAGCCGACGAGCAGGGCGGAGGGGATCCGCGGGGGCACCGCCGGGGTGCGCAGCAGCCAGGAGTAGAACCACCACGCGGAGCTCCAGTCGAACGTCGTCCAGAAGCTGCCGGAATACCGGTGTGCGCCGTCGATCAGCGGCTTGAACGCGGCGAGCGGCGCGATCCCCACGACAAAGGCGGCGACGATCGCGTGGTCGAGGCGGCGCCGCTCGAACGCCCTCACGAGCTCGGCGACTGCGAGCGGCACGACGAGCAGCACCGCGTAGTAGTGCGTCGAGACGGCGGCCGCGAGTGCGACGGCGACACCCAGCGCGGCGGCGCGGCTGCCAGTGTCGGCCCGTAGCTGTTGACAGAGCAGTGCGGCTGCCGCCAGACCGAGCACGAGTCCGTACGGCCTCGCCTCGTACCCGTACGGCAGCGCCTTCGTCGCCAGCACGATGAGCGCGGCAACCGCCCCACCGGCGACGGAGGTGCGGCGCGCGACCAGGAGGTAGAGGCAGCAGCACGCCGCGAACACGCCGAGCACCTCGGGCAGCCTGATGGCCAGGGCGTCGTCGCCGAACACGTCGAGCGACGTGCGCGTGACCACGTAGAAGAGCGGCGGCGTCTGCTCGATCCCGGTCTTCAGCTCACGCCAGACGTCGACCAGTCCCGGCAGGTGCGAGAAGTAGTAGGTGAACAGCTCGTCGTTCCAGAGATGGCGCCGCACCGAGTTCGCGATCGTCGTTGCGAAATAGGGAACCCCGAGAAGCGCGAAGAGGAACAGGCTCTGCCGCAGTGGAACCCGGCGACTCACCACCGGTGGTCCTCTCGCAGTCTCCGCGCGATGATGCGGCGGAGCACACGCGCGTAGCCGGGACCGGCGCGGGCCACCTGGAAGCTGGAGCTGCCCATGCCCGCAGTGCGATTGATCCACGAGATCGGAACCTCGGCGATGTCGTGTCCGGCGAGCAGCGGCTGAAGCCCGATCTCCGCGTTGGCCGCGAAACCGTCCTCCTCGATCCGAAGCTGCTTGTAGACGGTGTCGGGCAGCAGCTTCAGGTTGTTCGAGGCGTCGCGCACCGAGACGGGTGCAAGCAGCTTCACGAGGAGGTGGAAGCCCCGGTTCGCAAGGATCTTCGCGAACGGGTAGTTGACGAGAATCGAGTCCTGCGAGAAGCGGCTCCCGAGCGCTCCCTCGCGACCGTCGGCGACCGCCTCGAACAGGTCCCGCAGCTCGGGAACGATCAGTGCGAAGTCGGCATCCATCGAGAGGACGTATCTGCCGGACGCCGCCGCGTACCCGTCTCGAAGCGCGCGACCGACTCCAGGCTCGCCGGTGCGGGCGATCAGCTTGACGCACGGCTCCCGACGCGCGAGAGCACGCACGACGTCGGCCGTGTCGTCGGTGGAGCAGTCGTCGACGACGACGATCTCGTGCAGGTAGGCGCGGTAGTGCTCGAGGAGCTGCGAGACGAGATCCGCGATGGTCGTCGATTCGTTCCGGCAGGGGACGACGACCGACGTCGACCCGTGCAGCTCCGCGCGCGCCGCGAGGTCGACCCGGGGGCGACGGGCGCGCTCGTCACCCGGCTTCTTCGCCCAGAGATAGAGCGTCCCGCAGAGCTCCCTGGCAGCCGGCGTGTGCTCGAACAGGTAGGCGAGCGACTGGACCGCCGGCACGAACCTCCGTGGAATGCGTGGATGGACGATGTCGTACGGGATCACCTCGATCTGCGTGAAGCCCGCGCGGGAGGTCTCTTGCAGGAGCCGGAACCTGCGCATCCCGATCTCGCAGCGGGCCTGGCCGGCCCGGCGGCCGAGTCCGGGGACGACGTTCTTCGCGAGTACCTGCGGATTCCAGTAGTTGGCTTCGAAGAAGAGAAGCCCGCCGCCCGGCTTCAGCAGCGAATGGAGTGCGCGGAGGTTCTGCCCGTACTCGTCATGGCAGAGGATCGCGGTGCCGACGACGTAGTCGAAGCTGGCCGGCTCGAGTTTCGCCAGGTCGTCCAGGCGCTTGACTGTGACGTTCGGCAGCCGCTTCGCCTCGGCCTGGTCGGCGAGATCGTTGGTGAACACCGCGGCGGTGATCGGGCTCTGACCGCGGAGCACCGCCGAGAGGTGTGCCGTCCAGAGGCCGCTTCCCGCTCCGAGCTCGAGGATCGATTCGCCGGGGAGGACGTGGAAGGCATGGCGGACGGTCAGCGCGCGCCAGCGCAACTTCGTCGGGGAGGTGCCCGGATAGCGAAGCCAGTAACGCTCGCGGCTCCGCTCCATCTCGCGCAGGTTCTGCTCCAGTGCCGGCAACGGCCCCTGCGTCAGGCTGCTGCTGCCGTCCATCATCCCGCGTCGACGTCCTCGGAGCCAAAGTGCACGTGACGCGACCGTTTCATAGACATCGTAGTCGGGGCGCTACCGCCGGCCGCGACCACTACGGGTATCGCTGACCTCGCCCACCGCGCCTCTGATCGTAGTCGGGCCGAAGAGAAATGCACGTAACGCGTTCCCGACCGGCTCGAGAGCGAATGCCGCCTCGACCCTCCGTCGTGCATGCCGTCCCAGCTCGAGCCGCCGCGCCTCGTCGTCGAGCAGCAAGCCCAGGTGCCCCGCCAGCGACCTCGCGTCCTCCCGCTCGACGACGATGCCGCCGTCTTCCTCGCCGTGCTCGAAGATGTCCCGAAC
>JBOGZX010000209.1:0-4097 GCA_050697615.1 Gaiellaceae bacterium | reverse complement strand
GCCCGGGTCGCTGAGGGCGAGGAGCGCGACCGGCTGTGGAAGCTGATGAACGAAGTCTGGCCGCACTACGCGGAGTACCAGGAGAAGACCGACCGCGAGATCCCCGTGGTCGTTCTCGAGCGAGCGTAGGTGATCGCGGGCGTAACCCCCTGAACGTGGTTCGGAACCACGTTCAGGGGTCCGCCTGAAGCGGCGCAAACGCCGATCGCACCTGGGATTCGAACGTGGTGCCCCGAACCGGGGAATCGGGCACCTTCCTCACTTGCGAACGTGGTTCGGAACCACGTTCGCTTCCTGGGTGGCAACTATCTTTGCCAGGGGTACCCTCCGGTTGACAGCGAACGCGTGTTCGTGTAGAACATACGTTCTCGTGATCGCCGCGATCGTCATCCAGGCCTTCGATCTACGGGCCGCGCTGCGTCTCCGGCCGAGGTTGCAGGCAAGGCCGGCAGCGCTTGCGCCGCTGCCCGGGAAGGACACGTTGCTCGGTTCCGTGACCGGGGCGGCGGCGGCGCTCGGGGTGCGTCCGGGGATGCGCCTCGGCGAGGCGCTCGCGACGTGCCCGAACCTCGAGCTGGTGGAGCAGGACCCGGCGACCGCAGAGCAGGCGTGGGAGGAGATCCTGCGCCGGCTCGAGGATGCGGGGTTCGCCGTCGAACCGAGTGACCCGGGCACGGTCTTCTTCGAGACGAAGGGTGTCGAACGGCTCTACGGGGGGCTCGAGCCGGCCCTGAAACGGGCGCTCACCGCCGTCGGCACGGTCTGGGACGGGCGTGCGGGCGCGGCCGAGCGCCGATTCGCGGCGCTCGCAGCGGCGAATGTCGCACGACCGGGACAGGCGCTGATCGTCTCCGACGACCGCACGCGCTCGTTTCTCGCGCCGTTGCCGCTCCAGCTCCTGCCGCTCGAGCGTTCACGCTACGAGGAGCTGGAGGAGCTCGGAGTTCGCACGATCGGACAGCTTGCCCGGCTGCCGGGCGCCGCCGTTGCCGAACGACTGGGGCCGGACGGCCGGCGCGCCTGGAGCCTGGCAGGAGGAGACGACGTGCAGGGCGGCAAGGTCTCGCCGAGACGTCCGGCGACGGCTCTGCACGAGACGCTCGAGTTTCCGGAGGCGGTCGGCAACGACCTGACGCTTCGGCGCGGGCTCGCGGTGCTGGTCGACCGCCTGCTCGCACGCCCGGAACGCGCGGGACGACCACCGAGAAAGGTCGCGGTGTGGGCGCGACTCGTCGGCGGCGCCTCGTGGCGCCGGACGGTCACGTTGCGAGAGCCGACGGCCGACCCGGCGCGGCTGCGCACCGCGCTGGGCTCCAAGCTGTCAGAGCTGCCGGCTCCTGCGTTGAAGCTCAGGCTCGAGGTGGCGGAGCTGGCCGAGCATACGGGCGAGCAACTCGAGCTCGTCGCTGCGGAGGGGGAGGCCATGCAGCATCGCCTCAGGGAGGGCTTGCGCCAGGTGAGGGCCGCCGTCGGCGCGGGCGGGGTCGCGACGGTCGTGGAGGTGGCGCCGTGGTCACGCATACCCGAGGGGCGGGCGTTGCTCATACCGCGCGACGACTGAGCCCGAGCACGCGCCGGCTCAACAGCCCGCGTCCCGCGCTCGTCGAGAGCCACGCCGGCGGCCTGCCGCGCCGTGTCAACCGCCGGGGCGTCGCGGTCGTGCGCGAGGAATGGCGTGTCGTCGACCGCTGGTGGACGGAGGAGCCGATCGCCCGCCGCTACTTCGACGTGGTGCTCGAGACGGGCGAGAACGCCGTCGTCTTCTACGACGACGACGCGGGCACCTGGTTCACGCAGCGTGCGTGATCCAGAGCTAGAGCCCGCGGATCGAGTCGGTGAAGCCGGTCTCCGGCGCGTGCACGTTCAACACCCGCACCGGACCCATCCCCGCATTGCGAAACCCGTACCTCGCACCGGGAGACGCCGCGACGACCGTGCCGGGACCTCCCATCACGGTCGTGTCGCCCGTCGTGAACTCGACCTCTCCCTCGAGCACGTAGAACGCGTCGGCGTGGTCGTCGTGGGTGTGCGGATCGACCTCGAACGTGCCGTCGAACTCGAGGTCGATCACCGACAGCTGCGGCAGGTCGATCCGGATCGTGACCACGCGGTTCGCGCGCTCGAACCGCTCGCCGTCGCCGGGCTTGCTGACGATGGGATCCATCGGTCGAGTCTATGAGCTACGTCGAGCTGCACGCGCACTCGGCCTACTCGTTCCTCGACGGCGCGTCACTGCCGGAAGAGCTCGCCGCGCGGGCCGCCGAACTCGGCCACGACACGCTGGCGCTCACCGACCACGACGGCGTCCACGGCTCGCTCGAGTTCGCGCACGCGGCCAGACATTTCGGAATCCGTCCGATCACCGGGGCCGAGGTGACTGTCGACGTCGGCGCAGCCGGAACCGCGCACCTGACGCTGCTGTGCGAGACGCAGCGCGGCTACGCGAACCTCTGTCGCATCCTCACCGACGCGCACGCACGCACTCGCATGCCGGGAAGGGAGCGTGAGCTGCTGCCGGCGGCGACCGGGATCGACGTCGTCTCGCGCCATGCGGAAGGCCTCCTCGCGCTGTCGGGCTGCGCACGCCGGGGGCTCGGCAGTGTCGACCCGAGCGCGGCGGCGAGTCTCGCCGCCAAATTTCCCGGGGCGTTCTACGTCGAGCTCCAGCGTCCGTACGAGCGTGGCGACGTCCGGCGCAACGCGGCACTGTGCGAGCTCGCCGAGACACTGAAGGTGCCCACCGTCGCGACCGGCAACGTGCACGCCCATCATCCGCGGCGTGCGCGCCTGCAGGACGCGCTGGTCGCGATCAGACATCGCACGTCGCTGGACGGATGCGAGCGCGAGCGGCGCGGCAACCATGAGAGCGTCCTGCTCTCGCCCGCGGAGATGCTCGAGCGGCTGCCGGCCGACGCCGCTCGACGTACCCGCGAGGTGGCCGAGCGATGCGAGTTCGATCTCACCCAGGAGCTCGGCTACCGCTATCCGGACTTCTCCGACGGCCCCGACCCGGCCGACGTCCGCCTGCGCGAGATCTGCGACCGGGCGTTCGCAGAGCGATATGCGACCGCGAACGGCCACAAGCGGCGTTCGCGCGAGCGGCTCGACGACGAGCTTCGGCTGATCGGACGGCTCGGGCTTGCGGGCTTCTTCCTGCTTCACTGGGAGGTGCTCGAGCTGGCGCGCGAGTGCGCGCTCGAGGTGCGCGGTCCCGGCAGCCCGCGGCATGCGCTTCCGCCCGGACGGGGGCGCGGCTCGAGTGTCGGCTCGATCGTCTGCTACCTGATCGGACTCTCGCACGTCGACCCGGTTGCGGCCGGGCTGTCGCTCGGTCGGTTCATCAACGAGGAGATGGTCGCCGTGCCCGACATCGACCTCGACTTCCCGCGCGACATCCGCGAGAGGCTGATCGTCCGCGTCACCGAGCGCTACGGCCGCAGCCACGCGGCGCTGGTCGCGAGCTTCGCCACCTACCGCAGCCGCGGCGCGATCCGCGACGTCGGCAAGGCGCTGGGGCTGCCGTTCGCCGAGCTGGAGCGGCTCGCACGCGTCACCGACGGCTGGGATGCGACGCGCATCGCCGACGAGCTCGACGGCGTCCCCGGCGCTCACGCCGGACCGCGTTGGGATGCCTTCCGTGATCTGACCCGCGAGATCGCCGGCCTGCCGCGGCACGTCAGCCAGCACCCCGGCGGCATGATCATCTCGACCCGGCCCCTGATCGACCTCGTTCCCATCCAGCCCGCCGCGACGGCTGGCCGCCAGATCTGCCAGTGGGACAAGGACAGCTGCAGCGACGCCGGCTTCTTGAAGATCGACCTGCTCGGCCTGGGGATGCTGTCGGCCGTCGAGGACGCCGTCGACCGGATCGCCCGGCTGCGCGGCGAGACGATCGACCTCTCGCGTATCCCGCTCGCCGACGCGGCGGTGTACGCCGAGATCCAGGAGGCCGACACCGTCGGCGTCTTCCAGATCGAGAGTCGCGCGCAGATGCAGAGCCTGCTGCGCACCCGGCCCGAGAACCTGGACGACCTGACGGTCCAGGTCGCGCTCGTCCGTCCGGGCCCGATCCAGGGTAAGGCGGTGCATCCCTACAT
>JBOGZX010000208.1:0-7408 GCA_050697615.1 Gaiellaceae bacterium | reverse complement strand
CACATGGTCGTGCTCGGCGCCTCCGACCTGCACGTCACGGTCGGTAGCGCGCCGGCTTTCCGCGTGCGTGGGCACATCACGCCCGTGGACGGTGTCGCGAAGCTGACCCCGGACGACACCCGCGAGGCGCTCTACGGGATCCTCACCTCCGAGCAGCAGAAGCATCTCGAGCTGAACCGTCAGCTCGACTTCGCCTATGCGCTGCCCGGCATCGCGCGCTTTCGCGCCAACGTCTACTTCCAGCGCGAGTCGCTCGGCGCGGCCTTCCGCCTCGTCCCGCAGGAGATCAAGTCGCTCGACGAACTCGGCCTGCCGCCGGTGCTGCACACGCTCGCCGAGAAGCCGCGCGGGCTCGTCCTCGTCACCGGGCCGACCGGCTCCGGTAAGTCGACGACGCTCGCGGCGATCGTCGACGAGATCAACCGCACGCGCGCCGAGCACATCCTCACGATCGAGGACCCGATCGAGTTCATTCACCGCCACAAGAGGTGCATCGTCAACCAGCGCGAGATCGGCCCCGACACGCCGAGCTACGCCGAGGCGCTCCGGTCGGCCCTGAGGCAGGACCCGGACGTGATCCTCGTCGGCGAGATGCGCGACCTCGAGACGATCTCGACCGCGCTCACCGCCGCCGAGACCGGCCACCTCGTCTTCGCCACCCTGCACACGCAGAGTGCGCCGCAGACGATCGACCGGGTGATCGACGTGTTCCCGGCGGAGCAGCAGGACCAGGTCCGGATGCAGCTGTCCGGCACCCTGCAGGGAATCGTCACGCAGGCGCTCGTCCCCACGGCCGACGGCCGTGGGCGGATCGCAGCGCTCGAGATCCTGATTCCCGACGACGCCGTCCGGAACCTGATTCGCCAGGGGAAGGTCGAGCAGATCTACTCGGTCATCCAGACCGGCACCGCCCGCGGCATGCAGACGATGGAGCAGGCGCTCGCCGATCTCGTGCTGCGGAAGGTGATCACCCGCGACGTCGCGATGAGCAGGACGAGCAAGCCGGAACAGCTCGAAGGCCTGCTCGAGCGTGGCGTCAACCTGTCCGCTGCCCGCCAGCCGGCGGCTGCGAACGCACTGCGACTGGCGGAGGCTTAAGACGATGGACATGAAGAAGGAGATCACGCTGTCCGGCCTCGTGCCGAAGAAGCTCTCGCTGCCGGGCCGCTCTCCTCGCGCACCCAAGCCTGCGCGTGCTTCGAAGGCGGGCGTGACCGCGCCGGCGTCGATCGTCGGCCTGGAGGTGGGGGCGACCAGCCTGAAGGCGGCGCAGGTCGTCAACAACGGCGGCAAGAAGCTCGTTCGCATCGCGTCGAGCCCGCTCGCGAACGGCATCGTCGACGGCGGCGAGGTACGCGATCCGTCGGCGCTCGCGGATGCACTGCGTGCGTTCTTCGCCGAGCACGACCTGCCGCAGCGCGGCGTCCGCCTCGGCCTTGCGAACAGTCGCATCGGGGTCCGGACGATCGAGATCTCGGGTATCGACGACGAGCTGCAGCTCGAGAACGCGATCGGCTTCCGTGCGCACGAGATGCTCGCAGTCCCCCTCGACGAGGCGGTGATCGA
This sequence comes from Gaiellaceae bacterium, assembly GCA_050697615.1. GTDB lineage: Bacteria > Actinomycetota > Thermoleophilia > Gaiellales > Gaiellaceae > PALSA-600. The sequence continues at coordinate 5,842 of JBOGZX010000208.1, read as the reverse complement.
CTACCAGGTGCTCGGCGAAGAGGTCGACGAGGACGGCGCCGTGACGCGCAAGATTCTCCTCATCGTCGCGTACCGCGACTCGATCGACAGGTATCTCGCAGCCACCGACGCGGCGGGCATCCAGCTCACCGGCATCGATCTCGAGGCGTTCGCGCTTCTGCGCGCCGTCGCCGAGCCGAGCGTCGACGCCGAGTCCGAGGTCGCGGTCGTCGCCGTCTCGATCGGGCACGAGCGCACGACGCTCGCGATCTCGGACGGTCGCGTCTGCCAGTTCTGTCGCGTGCTCGAATGGGGCGGCGCAGAGATCAGCTCCGCGGTCGCACGGGCGCTCAAGATCACGCCCGACGAGGCCGAGGGACTGAAGCGCGGCCTTTCGTTCGCCGGGGAGGCGCAGGCGCTGGGCGATCTGCCCGTCGCGCGTGTCGCCGAGGCGCTCGAGGCGGCCCGGTACGAGCTGCAGACATTCGTACGGGAGCTGCTCTCGTCGCTTCGCTTCTATCAGGCGCAGCCGGGATCGCTCGCGATCGGCGAGATCGTCCTTGCGGGCGGCACGGCCGAGATGGCGGGACTCACCGAGGAGCTCGAGCGCGAGCTCGGGATTCGCGTCTCGACCGCCGACCCGCTCCGCCGCGTCGAAGCCGGCGACGACGTGAATCGGCTGGCGTGCTCGGGTGCACTGACCGTTGCAGTCGGACTCGGAATCGAGGACTGAACATGAGAGCTGTCAACCTTCTCCCCGTCGAGCGCCGGGGCGGCTCCAGCCGCTCGAGCCTCGGCTTCCTCACCTCTCGGCCGCTGGTCTCCGGCGCGTCGGCGCTCGGCGTCGTGGTCGTCGCGGTGCTCGCTCTGCTCGTCCATTCGAGCAGCTCCGCGGTCAGCGCGAAGCGGCAGCAGCTCGACACGCTGAAGACACAGGTTGCGGCCCTGCCGGCTGCGAAGCCGGTCGCGAGCAGCACCGGGTCGTCGACCACTGCCTCGAGGCTCGCGGCAGTGACCACGGTCGCCGGGCAGCGGATGACCTGGGATGCGTTCCTGGGAGCCTTCTCGCGCGTGCTGCCGGAGGACGTGTGGCTGCTGAGCCTGACTGCAGACTCCTCGGCCGCCGCCGCCACGCCCGCGACGACGGTCACGCCGGGAACGGCACCGACCGCGTTCACGCTCACGGGCTACACGTATTCGCAGCCGTCGGTCGCGCGGCTCATGAAGCGACTCTCGCTCCTGCCCTGGCTGCAGGACGTGAGCCTCATCTCGAGCTCGCGGAAGGTGATCGGGGACAAGACGGTCTATCAGATGACCGTCAACGCGAACATCGTCAAGACACCGGAGGTGGGCTCGTGACCGCTTCACTCAAGCTTGACTCACCGAGAGTCCTCGCGGGCGCGATCATGGCGGTCGTCGTCGTCCTTGCCGGTATGGCCTGGTTCGCGATCGTCGCGCCCCACCGTGCCGACGCCGGCAAGCTCGACCGGCAGATCGCGGCGGCGCAGGGCGAACTGACGGTCCGTCAGCATGCGGACGGAAGCGCCGCCAAGAGCACCTCTGCGGCGAAGGTCGCAGAGGCGGGCCAGTCCTTGCTCGCGATGCCGAGCTCGACCGGCATGCCGCAGATCGTGGTTGAGCTGAACCGGCTCGCGAATGCTGCGGGAGTGACGCTCGACGGGATCTCGCCCCAGCCCTCGACCCAGGTCGGCGACTACCAGTCCGTCGGGTTGTCGGTGGTGATCGACGGCCGCTACAGGGCGGTGCAGGACTTCCTTCATGCGGTGCGCACACAGGTGCGGGTCGGGAAGGGCGGCGCGGTTCAGGCCTCCGGTCGTCTGTTCGACGTGCAGGGGATCGATCTGGAGCAGACCGAGCCCGCGCCCGCGCTCACCACCACCGTCACGATGCAGGCGTTCGTCTTCGCGCCCGCTTCCGAGACGGCTCCACCGCCTCCCACCACGACGGACAGCACCACGACAACCACCGCGGCGGGCAGCTGATGACCGCGACAGCCGGGAGCCTCAAGCGCAGGGAGCGGGCACGCGGGCAGGCGGCCGCCAAGGCTCGGCGGGAGAAGATCATCCTCGCCGTCGGCGGCGTCCTGCTGCTCGGTCTGTTCGCATTCCAGGGGCCGAAGGTGCTGAAGGAGATTCGCGGCAGCTCGCCGACCACCCCGGCGACCGTTGCGGCGCCCGCGACCTCGCCGGCGCCGAGCGGTCCGGCGGCGGCTCGACACGTGAACGCGCTGGCGCGAATCGACCGCTTCCCGGCGAAGGACCCCTTCGTCGCGCAGCTCGACCCGCTCGGAAAGCAGACCGATCCGCCGCTCGCGACGGCACCGCCGGTGCGCACCTCACACTTCGTGTCGAAGGACCCGTTCGTCCCCCAGGTCTCGTCGACCGTCTCGCAGCCGCCCGCGGACAAGGGCTCGAACCCACCGGCAACCCCGGCATCCCCCGCGGCAACTCCGGCTGCCGGCGGTACGACCGGCTACATCGTGATGCTCGCGTCCGTCGACAAGTCCGACGGGCGCCGCCAGGCCGACCAGGCTGCTGCGGCGGCTCGCCGAGCGGGTGTCACGGGCGTGAAGATCGTCGACTCGACGTCGTACGGGACGCTCCGCTCCGGCTTCTATGCCGTCTTCAGCGGCCCGTACAAAACGCTCGCGGAACTCCGTTCGGAGCTCGCGGCGGCACGGGCCAGGGGTTACATCAGCGCGTACACCCGCCGCCTCGGCCGGTAAGAGCATGAGAAGGATCGTCGACACCCTGCGGCGGGAGGACGGCTTCGGCCTCATCGAGCTGCTGATTGCGATGACGATGCTCGTGGTCGGCCTGATGTCGCTCGTTGCCGCGTTCAGCTCCGGCTACGTCGCGACGAACAGGGCGAGCGTCACGGGCACGGCCTCGGTGCTCGCCGACCAGCAGATGGAGTCGTACCGAGCGATGAAGTTCAGCGCGATCGGGAACGTGACGGCCACCTACTCGTCGACCTCCACACCGCCGAGCCCCGACGGGCGGCAGTACACCGTCACCGCGACCGTCGACGCCTCGCAGACTGCGCCAGGGACGACGCAGCCGATCAAGATCGCGACCGTCGTCGTCACCGATGCGAACGGGCGCGAATGGGCCCGTGAGACGTCCACCTTCGACCAGTTGACCGGAACCTAAAGCTCCCGCGGGGAGCGACCGATAGGAGAGACGGAATGGCGGCGTTCACGTACTCGGCGATCAACGCGCAGGGGCTCGAGCTCAAGGGCGAGCTGCATGCACCCGATCTCGAAGGCGCGAAGGACCAGCTCCGCTCGCGCGGCCTGCTCCCGCAGAAGCTGTCCGAGGCCCACAGCGACGCCGCGGCGAAGGCCGGCGGCCGGCTCAAGAAGATCGCGCCGAAGTCGCTGCAGATCTTCTCGCGCCAGTTCGCCACGCTGATCGAGGCAGGTGTGAGCGTCGTCAGCGCCCTCGTGATCCTCGAGGAGCAGACCGACGACAAGAACCTGGCGCCGGTGATCGCCGAGGTGCGGGCCGACGTCGAGTCGGGCATCATCCTCTCGCGCGCTCTCGGTCGCCACCCGCGCGTCTTCGACCGCCTCTACGTCTCCATGATCGAGGCGGGCGAGGCGTCCGGAACGCTCGACGCCGTCCTCGACCGGGTGGCTGTCCAGATCGAGAAGGCAACCGCGATCAAGCGGCGCGTCAAGAGCGCGATGGTGTACCCGACGGTCGTCCTCACGTTCGCCTCGCTGGTGCTCGCCGGAATGCTCCTCTTCCTGGTGCCGGTGTTCGTGAAGATCTTCGCCCAGCTGAACGGGCAGCTTCCGACGCTGACGCAGTACGTGCTCGACGCGTCGAACCTCCTCCGCGGCTACTGGTTCATCATCTTCCCGATGATCGGGGCCGGCATCTACGGGCTCCGGCGCGGGAAGCGCACCGAGCGCGGGCGGCAGATCTGGGACAGGACGAAGCTTCGCGTCCCGATGAAGATCGGGGACGTCGTGCTGAAGGTGACGATGGCCAGGTTCTCGAGGACGCTCGCGACCCTCGTCGCCGCCGGTGTCGACATCGTGCGTGCGCTCGAGATCACGGGAATGACCGCGGGCAACTGGGTGGTGGAGGAGGGCCTGAACGAGGTGCGCGTGAAGGTGCAGGAGGGCGTTCCGTTGGCTCAGCCCTTGATGGAGAACCCGGTCTTCCCCCCCATGGTCAGCCAGATGATCAAGATCGGCGAGGAGACGGGCGAGCTCGAGAAGATGCTCGGCAAGATCGCGGACTTCTACGAGGAAGAGGTCGACGCGTCGATCGCGGCCCTCACCTCGATCATCGAGCCGATCATGATGATCGGCGTCGGGATCATGGTCGGCATCGTCGTGATCTCGATGTACCTGCCGATGTTCAAGATGCTCTCGCTCGTCAAGTAGAGAGAGCCGCCCGACGCGCACGTGCCGGACGGCCCGGTCCGCGCGCGCGAACCGGTGCTTGTAACAGACTGTTACTTGCGTGGCTCCGGTCGTAAAAGCGGCTCCGGTCGCTTGTAACAGACTGTTACTTGAAGGGGCACGGCGTCGGCATGGGCGCTCGCCGAGACGGTCTTGCTCCGGCGCCTACATCTTCGGACTGCGTCCCGGATCACCCCGACGGGGGAGCGGCGGTCACCCCGAACTGACGATCCCCCTGGAAAGGCCATGAATTCCCTCTCGACCTCATCCAGGGGCGACGACACCCTCGCCCAGTCCTACCGGCAGCTCGCGGAGATCTACCACGACCTCCTCTCCCGCGAGGGCCTCGACCACGTACTCGACCGGCTGGTCAAGACCGTCACGCGGTTGATCCCGGTCGCAAGCTTCCTGCTGGCGGAGACGCAGCCGGAAGAGGGCGTGCTGCGGCCACTCGTGGCCGAGGGCGGGTGGCCGGAGGGCTTCCTGAGCTCGACGCTGCCGTTCGGCGAGGGACTGATCGGGCTCACCGCGGAGCGAGGTCGCCCGATCCTCTGCAACCAGGCTCACCTCGACCCGCGCGCCGGCCACGTCGCCGGGACGCCTACGAGCGAGGCCGAGGCGATCGTGTGCGTGCCGCTCGTCGCGCGCGGCCGGGTGATCGGCGCGATGAGCCTCTACCGCGAGGGCGAGGGAGCGGTCTTCAGCGAGCTCGAGTTCGAGCTGGCGCAACGCTTCGGCGACGCGGCGACCCTCGCGATCGAGAACGCGCGCACCCGAACCGAGCTCCGCGAGCTCAGCCGCCGCGACGAGCTGACGGGGCTCCTCAACCGCCGTGGCTTCAACGATCTGCTGACGACCGCGCTCGCCGAGGGCGAGCGGCAGAAGACGCCGGTCGCGCTCGTCCTGATCGACCTGAACGAATTCAAGAGCGTCAACGACCGGTACGGCCATCCGGCGGGCGACGAGATCCTGCGGCAGGTCGCGAACCAGCTCTCCGGCGCGGCGCGCCAGTCGGATTGCGTCTGCCGCGTCGGCGGCGACGAGTTCGCGATCGTGCTGCCGCGGTCGGGCTCGAACGAGGCGAGGATCGTCGCCGATCGCATCCAGAAGGCACTGGCCGGGACGACGTTCCGGCTCGAGGCGTCCGACGTGATGCAATCGGCCAGCATCGGGATCGCGAGTACCGACTCGACGGCCCTGCGAGACCCGGAGCAGCTTCTCCGCGAGGCCGACCGCGGCATGTACGCCGAGAAGCGCGCCCGCGTCACGGAGCTCGTGCCGCTGAAGCTCGTCTCCGACGCCTCCGCCTGATCCGCGTCGGAAATCATGTGGACGCCGCCTGGCGGGCGTCAACCGGCCGTGAGCGGCTAAACCTGGATCCACTGATCTGCGCGGGCGGTGCGCCCGTCTGGGCTTCGACAGGGC
>JBOGZX010000207.1:0-2863 GCA_050697615.1 Gaiellaceae bacterium | reverse complement strand
CTCGAGGCCGAGCCCGGCGAGCGGCCCGTGGTCGTCGGCGAGCTGTATCTCGAGTACCACCGCGGCGTCTACACGTCGCAGGCGTTCACGAAGCGCATGAACCGCCGCTGCGAGCAGCTCCTGCACGACGCGGAGTTCCTCTCGTGCGCGCGTGGCGGCGAGTATCCGCGGAAGGAGCTCGACCGCCTCTGGAAGCTCCTGTTGCTGCAGCAGTTCCACGACATCCTTCCGGGCTCGTCGATCGGGCTCGCCTACGAGGATGCGCGCCGCGACTTCGCCGAGGTCGAGAGCGGCGCGGCGGCGATCTGCGGCAGCGGCGAGACCCCGGCGAACACGATCGGTGTCGCACGCCGGGAGGTGGTGCGCGACCCGGCCGGCACGCTCTGCGTCGTCGAGGCGCCGCCCTACGCTGCGGGACGCGTCGTCGAGGCGGCGGACGTGGTGCGCGTCGACGGGCTGACGCTCGAGAACGAGCACCTGCGCGTGCGACTCGGCGCCGGCGGCACCGTCGAGAGCGTCGTCGAGCGCTCGATCGGGCGCGAGACGCTCGCCGCGCCGGGAAACCGCCTCGAGCTGTACGAGGATCTGCCGACGAGGTTCGACGCGTGGGACGTCGACCCGTTCCACCTCGACACGCGCCGCGACTGCCCGCCCGCGGAGTCGTGGGAGGTCGCCGCCGAGGGTGGGCTGCGCGGTGAGATCGCGTTCGCGCGGCGGCTCGGCGAAGCCAGCACGCTGCGCCAGGCCGTCCGGCTCGACGCCGGCGCCCGCCGGCTCGAGTTCCGCACGTCCGTCGACTGGCACGAGGAGCACAGGCTGCTGAAGGTCTGCTTCCCACTCGACGTGCGCGCGGCGAACGCGACCTACGAGATGCCGTTCGCCTACGCCGAGCGGCCGACCCACTACTCCACGAGCTTCGACCGCGCACGCTTCGAGGTGCCGGGGCACCGCTTCGCCGACCTCTCCGAGCACGGCTTCGGCGCGGCGCTCCTGACCGACTCGAAGTACGGCTACAGCTGCTACGGAAGCGAGTTGCGCATCAGCCTGCTGCGCGCGACGAAGAGCCCCGATCCGGAGGCCGACATGGGCGCGCACGAATTCGCGTACGCGCTGTTCCCGCACGCGGGCGGCTGGCGCAACGCGGGGCTCGTGGCGGAGGCCATGTGCTTCAACGCGCCGATCCGCTGGACGCACGGCGCTCCCGGCGAGTCGTTCGCATCGGTCGACGACCTGAACCTCGTGCTCGACACGATCAAGTGCGCCGAGGGCTCGGACGCGCTCGTGCTGCGGCTCTACGAGGCGCACGGCGGCCGCGGCACGGCGCGCATCTCCCTCGCGGTCCCGTTCGATCGGGCCATGCTCGCGAACGCGCTCGAGGAAGAGGTCGGCGAGGTCGCGATCGACGAGGGCGCTCTCGTACTGTCCTACCGGCCGCACGAGGTGCTGACCGTCGTGGTCTCCTGATGCACCTCGTGTGCGCCGGCCCGGCGACGTGAAAGACGAGCTTCGACGAGTCTCGAAAGGAGCAGTGAGTGACCCACCGCGTCGCAGCGATCGCCGGCGACGAAGCCGGACCGGAGGTCGTCGCGGAGGCGCGCAAGTCGATCGACCGCTGCCGCAGGTCGACATGCCGTTGTGCGCGAGAACACCGGGGGTGAGTGCTGCGAAGCTGGCTGGGATGGCCGCGCCGGACACCGCGGGCGACGCGGTGGCGGCGCGCGTCCGGGTGCGCCCGACGACCTCGTGCTCGCGAGCGTGTCGCTTCGAGAGACAATCCCCGCCGGCGCGGCAGCACGGATCAACGACGAGCAAAGGAGCGATCGATGAAGACAAGCCTCGGGATCTGGGCATTCGGTGCGATGGCGACCCGGTTCAACCCGGGTGGCTACAAGCCCGACCTCGCCGGCGTGAGCACGGCGGAGCGGGTGCGAACGGCGGTCGAGGGTCTGGGCGACCTGATCGACGACTACGAGTTCCACTATCCGCAGGAGCTGTCGAGCGACAATCTCGACGCGGTGCGGGAGGCGCTCGGGGGGCACGGGATCTACTGCGTCGCAAGCGGGCTGCACCTCGACTCCCGCTTCGCGAAGGGCGGCTTCTCCTCCCCCGACGACGCGACCCGCAAGCAGGCGCTCCAGCTGACCTTCGAGGCCGTCGACCTGGCGGCCGAGGTCGGGGCGCAGATGATCGTCTGGCCGGGGATCGAGGGCTACAACTATCCGTTCCAGACGCCCTACCGCGAGTCGTGGGCGCGGTTCCTCGACGCCGTCGGCGAGACCGCCCAGCGCGCGGCCGAGCGGGGCGTCACCGTCTTCCTCGAGCACAAGAACTCCGAGCCGGCGATGAAGATCATGATGCGCAACCTCGGCATGACCCTGCATGTGATCCACACCCTCCGCCGGCAGGGCATCGACAACGTCAAGGTCAACATGGACTGGCAGCACCTGATCATGAACGGCGAGAACCTCGCCGAGTATGCGGCGCTGCTCGCGGCGGAGGGGCTGCTCGGCCATCAGCACGCGAACTCCGGCTGGGGCACCTTCGACGACGACAACATGGTCGGCGCGACAGCGTTCATGGAGACGATCGAGCTCGCGGTCGAGCTGCGGCGCGCCGGCTACGGCACGAACGGCGAGCGGCTCGGGTTCGACCTCTACCCGTATACGGAGGACGCGGTCGCCGCGGTGAAGCGCTCGGTGCTGCAGTGGCGGTTCATGGACGGCGTCGCGTCGCGCATCGACGAGCAGGGATTGCGCGCGGCGCAGCAGGAGAAGGACGCCGTGCGCGCCTACGAGCTCGTGTACGCCGCGCTCGGGGAATGACTCTTGTAGGTCTCGACGTCGGCACGTCCGGCGTCAAGGGG
>JBOGZX010000206.1:0-7286 GCA_050697615.1 Gaiellaceae bacterium | reverse complement strand
CGTCTATGCGTCGCCGGCGGTCTGGCGCGACCGCGTCTTCGCGGGCTCGTACTCGCACCGCTTCTTCGCGTTCGACGCGGCGACGGGGGCGATCCTCTGGCAGTTCAAGGCGAACGGGCCGATCTCGGGCTCGCCCACCGTCGTTGCGGGGCGCGTCTACTTCGCCACGCTCGAGGGGACGACGTACGCGCTCGACGCCAGGACCGGCCGGAAGGTGTGGACGTTCCCGGACGGCAAGTACTCGCCGGTCGTCGCCGACGCGAACCGGCTCTACCTGGTCGGCAACGCGCGCCTGTACGGGCTCGACGAGCGGCGTGCGGCCACGCAGCGCAAGCTCAGTGAGCGCTCGGCGCTGCGCGCGCTCCGGAAGGCCGGCTTCCGCCACCTGCGCATCGTGGGGACCCGTCCGCTCGCGATCCGGCTGGGCACAGACCGCCGTCGCGCGCGCCGCAACGTCTGCCGGATCGCGCTCTACGGCGCTGACGTCGACGTGACGCGCGGGGCGGCGGTGCTGCATAGGGTCTGTGTGCGATGAGGTACGCGGTCACGGGAGCGGCAGGGTTCATCGGCTCGCACCTGGCGGAGGCGCTGCTCGCGCAGGGCCACGAGGTGGTCGGCCTCGACTGCTTCACCGACTACTACGACGTCGCGTGGAAGGAGGAGAACGCGCGCGGAATCGACGTGCGGCGGGTCGACCTGGCCTCCGACGAGCTCGACTTCTCCGGCCTCGACGGCGTCTTCCACCTGGCGGGACAGCCCGGCGTCCGCAGCTTCGGCGACGTGTTCCCGCTCTACCTTCGCCGGAATCTCCACGGGTCGCAGCGCGTGTTCGAGGCGGCGGCGCGCGACGGCGTGAAGGTCGTGTTCGCGTCGTCGTCGTCGGTCTACGGCGCGGCCGAGCGGTATCCGACGCCCGAGGAGACGCCGCCGCGCCCGCTCTCGCCGTACGGCGTCACGAAGCTCGCGTGCGAGCACCTGGCCGACGCCTGCGGCCGTCAGTTCGGCCTCTCCTGCGTGGTGCTCCGCTACTTCAACGCCTTCGGGCCGCGGCAGCGCCCGGACATGGCGTTCACCCGCATCGCGCTGGCGCTGGCCTCCGGTGGCTCGTTCGAGCTGTACGGCGACGGCAGCCAGTCGCGCAGCTGGACGTATGTCGGCGACGTCGTCGACGCGACGATCGCGGCGATGCAGGGCGGCAGCGGGACGTACAACGTGGGCGGCGCGCTCGAGGCCTCCATGACCGAGACGATCGAGCTCTTCGAGCGCGTGTCGGGTCGGACGCTCGAGGTGCGGAGACACCGGGACGCGGTGCCGGGCGACCAGCGGCGGACCAGGGCCGACACGTCACGGATTCGCGGAGAGCTCGGCTGGGAGCCGCGCGTGTCGCTCGAGGACGGCATCGAGCGACAGTGGGCCTGGGCGGTCGAACGGCCGCCGTCTTCCGCGTAACCGTGCCGTGAGCGTGCCGGATGCGTGCCGAGAGTGCGCCTTTTCGGAAAGGACACTTTCGGCCCGCAGCGGGCGTCGCTAGAGAGGAGGCACCACATTCCCCGCCTCTGAATGGAGCTGCCTATGACCCGCCTGCCTCGCCTACCTCGCGTACCGCGCCTTCGCCACGCCCTTCTTTTGCTCTCGCTCGTCGCCGTGCTGGCTCCGGGTGCGGGAGGCGCCTCGTCCTCCTCGGAGCTCGTCGTGAGCCAGGTCTTCGCCGGCGGCGGCAACGCCGGCGCGCCCTACCAGAACGACTTCGTCGAGCTCCTGAACAGGAGCGCGAGCTCGGTCGATCTCAGCGGGTGGACGGTGCAGTACGCGCCTGCCACCGGCACGAGCTGGCAGGCGACCGCGCTGTCGGGCTCCGTCGCTCCCGGTCACTACTACCTCGTGCAGCTGGCATCGGCGGCCGCCGTCGGCGCGACGCTTCCGACCCCGGACGCGACGGGCACGTCGAACCTCGCGGCCTCGGGAGGCAAGGTGGCGCTCGTGCGCAGCGCTACTGCCCTCACGTGCGGCGCGACGGTCGGCAGCTGCTCCGCGTCGACGTCCGTCGAGGATCTCGTCGGCTACGGCACCGCGACCGACTACGAGGGCGCCGGCGCCGCGCCCGCGCTCGACAACACCACGGCCGACCTGCGGGCGGAGGCCGGGTGCACCGACACCGACACGAGCTCGGCCGACTTCTCGGCCGCCGCGCCCGCGCCGCGCACCACGGCCTCCGCAGCCGCCTCCTGCGGGGCCCTGCCGTCCCCGACCGCGCCGACGCAGGACGCGTCGGTCAACCTCGACATCCAGCCGGTGATCGCGATCTCCCTCGAGCACTCGAGCCTCGGCTTCGGACAGGCCGTCACCGGCTCCACGCCGAGTCCGCTCTCGGAGCACGTCACCGTCAGCAGCAACCAGACGACCGGCTACTCGCTCAGCGTTCACCGGTCGGTCTTCGTTCCGAGCGACCTGCCGCTCGCGATCGGCGCGACGGCGCCGGCGGGTGGCCAGCTCGGAGGCTCCGTCGCCGGCGGAACGCTCGCTCCGATTCCGGTCGCGCCCGCCGCCGACCTGCTTCTCGGCACGACCTCTGCGGCGAGCCCCGCGGCGGGCGACGTGTGGCCGACGAGCGTCGGCTTCTCCGCGCCCCTGCCCGCGGTCGCTCCGGGCCACTACACGGCGACGATCACCTTCACCGTCATCGGCCGGTGATCGTCGAGTGATCGTCGAGGCCCTGCTCGCCGGCTCGATCGCTCTCTCCGCGCCCGCCGGCGCGGAGAGAGCACCGGCGCCGGCGCTCGCGCTTGCGGCGTCGCCGCAGCGACTGGTGGTTGCCGCCGGATCCCGCGGCTCGGTCTCGGTCCTCAACCCGGGCAGGGCGGCCGTCGTCGTCGATGCGACCGCAGTCGCCTACGCTCTCGATCCGCACGGGAGACCGAGGCTCGGCGGTGCGGCGGTCCGCTGGATCGCGCCGTTCCCGCGCCGCCTCTACCTGCCGCCGCACGGGCACGCGACGCTCGCCGTATCGGCGCTTCGGCCGCGGGCCGTCCGACCGGGCGACCACGCGACGGCCCTGTTGCTGACGACGCGGCTCGCCGTCCGGCCCGCCGTCCGGGTCCGGATGCGCGTCGGGGTGGTCGTCGTGGTGCGGGTGCCGGGCAGACTCCGGCGACAGCTCGTGCTCGGCCGGCCGGTCGTGCTCCGGCGAGGACGAGCCCGCGTGCTCCGCCTCCTCGTCGCGAACCGCGGCAACATCGACGAGTGGCTCCCGCGGTCCCGCCTGAGCGTGAGCCTTCTCCGCGGCCGCCGAGTCGTCGCCGTGCTGCGCGCGGGCGGCAGACGGTTCCTCGCCCGCTCGAGCGGGGTGATCGACATTCCCGTGCCTCGGCGAGTCCGGGGGCGCCTCCGTGCGGCGATCGCGATCGCGCCCGCCTCGCGCGGTGCGCCGGGTGCCCGCCGCAGCGGGTGGCTTCGGTTCTGACGTAATCCGAGCCTAACCGGCTCGTTCCGGCGCGTCGGCTAGGGTCACGGTCGCATGGCGGCCCCCCGTCAATCCGACGACCTTGCCGAGCGCGAGGTGGACCTCGCGCGCTGGCGTCGCGCGCTCGTCGCGCTCTGGTGGATCCCGATCGTCGGGCTCGTCGTCGGAGCGATCCTGGGCGTGCTGTTCTCGTTCCGGGGCGGCACGAACTACAAGGCGACCGCGCTGATCTCGCTCGGCGAGCCGACGTCGCCCGGCGGCGCGCTCGTGAACGGGTTCGGGACGAATCCGCGTGCGGTGTCGCAGATTGTCACGTCGGTCTCCGCGCAGGCCGACGCCGCCTCGAGGGCGGACCTACGGCCGTCGGCGTTGCGCGGCCACGTGGCGGTCGCGCAGGTCGGCAGCGCGACGGGCGCCGGCTCCGCGCGCGCCACGCCCCTGATCTCGCTGACGGTGAACGGCACGCATCCCCTGAACACGGCCGCCGCCGCGAATGCGCTCGCCGCGACCGTGGTGCAGAAGACGACTGCATCGTATGTCGGCGTGAAGATCAAGACGTTCAGGGCGACCCTGCGCAGCGTCAACATGCAGCTCGGCGCGGTGAACAAGCGGCTGGCCGTGCTGACCGTCGCGACGAAGGCGGCGAAGAACCTCGACCCGCTGCAGCAGCTCGTGATCGTGAGCCAGGAGGACAACGCCGAGTCGCACCTCGGCAACCTGATCGCGCAGCAGGAGACGTTGCAGCAGCAGCTCGCGTTCGCGACCGAGGTCGAGAGCGCGAAGGTGGTCGAGCCGGCACGCGCCGAGAAGGCCTCGGCGCACTCGCGCTCGAGCTCGCTCGGGATCGGCGCGCTGATCGGCCTGATCGTCGGCGCGATCGTCGCGATCGCAGCGTTCGGCCGCCTCAGCGTCAGGTCGTGAAGATCAGCTTCATCGTCCCGGCCTACAACGAGGCGCGGACGATCGGCGAGGTGCTCGACCGGGTCGACGAGCTCGAGCTCGAGAAGCAGGTGATCGTCGTCGACGATGGCTCGGTGGACGGGACGGGCGACATCGCCGACGGACGGGCCGGCGTGCTCGTCCTCCGCCAGCCGAACCGCGGCAAGGGCGCCGCGATCCGTGCCGCGATCCCCCACGTCACGGGCGACATCGTCGTCATCCAGGACGCCGACATGGAGTACGACCCCGCCGAGGTGCCTGCGCTGATCGAGCCGATCGAACGGGGGGTCGCGGACGTCGTCTACGGCTCGCGTCTGGCGGGCGGCCGCCCCCAGCGTGCGTACCTCTTCTGGCATCTTGTCGGCAATCGGTTCCTCAGCCTCGTCACCGGCGTCCTCTTCAACACGACGCTCTCGGACATGGAGACCGGCTACAAGGCCTTTCGCGTCGACGTGATCCGTTCGCTGGACCTCAGGGAGGACACGTTTGCGATCGAGCCGGAGATCACCGCCAAGATCTGCAAGCAGAAGCTCCGCATCTACGAGCTTCCCATCTCCTACTACGGCCGATCCTACGACGAAGGGAAGAAGATCACCTGGCGGGACGGGGCCAGGGCACTGTGGGTGCTCGTGCGTGTCCGGCTCCACTGAGACGCCGGTGCAAGGGGGGCTGCGCGGCTCCGCCGGGCGGGGCGCAGGGAGCCGCAGCTACGCCCTGATCGCTCGCCGCTCGAGCGGCGTCGCGGCGGCCGTCGTTGGCGCCTCCGTGCTGTACGTCGCCGTTCTCTCGTGGGCGACGATCTCGCGACATCACGCTCTCGGGAGCGGCGGCTACGACCTCGGTATCTTCGACCAGGCCGCGTGGTTGATGGGACACGGCATGGAGCCCTTCTCCACGATCCGCGGCCGCAATCTGCTGGCCGACCACTTCCAGCCGGCTCTCTACCTGCTGGCACCCTTCGGCGCGTTCGGTGCCACACCGGACGGGATCCTGATCCTGCAGGCGACGTTGCTGGGGCTCGCATCGCCTGTCCTGTTTCGCTTCGCGCGGCTGCAAGGGGCCACACGCCCGCTCGCCCTCGCGGTCGCGTTGCTCTGGCTCGCCTCTCCCGTCACCCAGTGGGCCAACCTCTTCGACTTCCATCCCGAGACGGCTGTGCCCCTGCTGCTCGTCGCCGGGGCGATCTTCATGCAACGCGGTCGTCTTCTGCCGTTCGCGGCGACCGCCGTGCTCGCGTGCTCGACCAAGGAGGACGTGTGCCTCGTCTACGTGATGTGGGGCCTCCTCCTGCTCGCCCACCGCCGGCGCCGGATCGGTGCGGCCATGGTCGGCGCGGGAATCGCCTGGTTCGTGCTGGCGACCCAGGTCGCGATCCCGGCTCTGGGGGGGAACCTCGACTACTACTCGGCCCGCTTCGGAGGCGAGCGGGGCTCGTCCCTCGGTGCGGTCTTCGCGTTCCTCGTCGAGCACCCGGCGCAGTCGCTCGGCGAGCTGGCTGCGAAGTCGAACGTCGAGATCCTCGTCGCGCTCGTCGTCTGCAGCGGCGGCCTCGCACTGCTCGCGCCCCGCTTCCTCGCGCTCGCGATTCCCGGGCTGGCCGCCAACTTCCTGTCGGCGTACTCGTACCAGCACGATCTTCACTTCCACTACCAGCTCGTCCCGGCGGCCGCCTTCGCGCTCGCTAGCGCGTGCGGCGCAGGGGTCGCCGCACGGCGGCTCTCCGGGCGTGCTCGTCGCGGTGTCGCGCTGGTGCTGTTCATCGGCATCGCCGGCGCGGTCGCTTTCTCGCCTGCGGTCCGCGAGCTGCGGAAGGAACGGCCGGCCGGCCTCCTCGCGGCCAAGCGGCATGCCCTGTCGCTGGTTCCCGCCGGCGTCCCGGTCGCGGCTGCGCCGGATCTGGTGCCGCACCTCTCGCACCGGCGCGATATCTATCAGCTCCCGGAGCCGTTCTTCTCCCGCCCCGGGAACGGCGAGTACTGGAGCGATGCCGAGCTCGAGCGGCGGAGCCGTGCCGTGCGATTCGTCGTGATCGACCTCGACTCGCTCGATCCGTGGCCGAGAACCCAGACGAGCCGGCTGCCGCCGATGCTCAGGCGGAGAGGATTCGTCCAGATCTACCGCGACGGCGACGTGCGCGTGTTCAGGAGGGTCTGATCTTCCCCGAAAGGCAAGCGCGGAGCCGGAGCGAATAGGCGAGCATGCTCGAGGGCAAGCGCATCGGGGTCGTGGTCCCGGCCCACAACGAGGAGAACCTGATCGCGGCGACGCTGCAGGGCATTCCCGGTTTCGTCGACCGGATCTACGTCGTGGACGACGCCTCGACCGACACGACGGCCGAGCGCGCCCGCTCGGTCGACGACCCGCGCGTCGAGGTGCTCGTGCATCCCCGGAACGGCGGCGTCGGTGCCGCGATCGTCACCGGCTACAAGCGCGCGCTCGCCGAGCGGATCGACGCCACCGCGGTGATGGCCGGCGACAACCAGATGGACCCGGATGAGCTCGAAGCGTTCGCGCTGCCCGTTGTCCGCGGCGAGCTCGACTACGCCAAGGCGAACCGCCTGTTCACCGGCCGGGCGTGGGCCGAGATCCCGCACAGCCGCTACCTCGGCAACGCCACGCTCAGCCTGTTCACGAAGATCGCGTCCGGCTACTGGCATGTCGCCGACTCGCAGGCCGGCTACACGGTCGTCTCGCTCGGGACGCTGCAGCTGCTCGACCTCGACCGCATCTACACCCGCTACGGCTTTCCGAACGACATGCTCGTGCACCTGAACGTGTGGAACGCCCGCGTGCGCGACTTCCCGTCGCGGCCGATCTACGGCGTCGGCGAGCGCTCGGGCATCAAGATCCGGCGCGTCGTGCCGCGGATCTCGTGGCTGCTCTGGAA
>JBOGZX010000205.1:0-3228 GCA_050697615.1 Gaiellaceae bacterium | reverse complement strand
CTTCGGACCGGGTCAGCAGCACAACCGGTCGCCGCTTACGACCGACCTCGGCCAACCACAGTTCGCCGCGTCTCATGGCTCACCCCAGGCCTCGACTTCGTCCCACACGCCTCTCGGATCAGCCGCTCGCCTTCTTCCAGGGAGTCGCCGACGGCCTCGAGGTCGGGCAGGTCGGGCCAGTGGGCGCCAGCCTTGCCAGCCACGGTGACCGTTCCAGGCTTGCTCGGATGCTCGTACTGCTAATGGCTTCCTCGCTGGGCCGTGAGCTTCCATCCATCGTCTTCGAGGAAGCGAATGAGCTCGTCGAACTACATGTCGCGCATCGTGCCGAGGCTCTCGGCTGGGCCATGTCCCGAAACGTCAGGCGAGCGCGAGCGGCGCGCCAGGGACGAGCAGCTCGCGGTTCGCGCAATAGTCGGTTCGGCCCATCGCTAGACCGCGAGGCCCTCGCGGACGCGCTCTGCGACCGAGGCCATCTCGAGCCTGGCGCCGGTGACGTCGTGCAGCAGCTCGTCCGCCGTCGGCCCCTGCCCCAGCGACCACAGCTCGCGCAGCAGGTCGCCGGCCTCACGGTGCGCGAACCACTCGTTTCCGAACTCCCCGCGCAGGAACTCCCGCAGCTGCGCCTCGAACGCCCACGAACGCAGGTAGCCGATCACGTAGAAGCTGCCGTCGATGTCGTCGAGGTAGCTCTCGGGGTTCACCGGCAGCTTCAGCGCGTCGCTCAGGATCTCGAGGTAGCGTGCCCGCATCGACGGGAGGTCGTCGGTCTGGAAGAACTCGAGCTCGTAGAGAAGCTTCGCGCAGTAGCGGCGGACGAAGTAGAGCAGCGAGATCGCGCCGTCGTGCGCGAGCGTGTCGACGCGGCCGACGTCGAGGCGGCGGTTCAGCCACGCGGGCTCGGTGACGAGGTGCTGCATCAGCATCGCCCAGCCCTCGGTGACCGCCATGTCCCCGAGGCGGCGCGCCTCGGTCGTCAGGCCTTCGCCCGTGTGCGCGTAGTGCTCGGTGTGCCCGGCCTCGTGGAACAGCGCCTCCCAGTCGTCCTTGCCGCCGATCGGCTGGATCACCAGCATCACCTTGCCCGGCACCTCGATCGGCGCGCAGAACGCGCGCGGCGTCTTCGACGGGCGGACGTCGAGGTCGAGGTGCACGTTGGCCTGCCCGCGCAGGTCGACCCCCAGCTCGCCGAGCGTTGCCTCGAGCGCGGGCAGCATGCGGTCGGAGGGGTAGAACTCGTCGAGCTCCGGCGCGCGGAACAGGCGCACGACGTCCCACGGCCGCGCGTCCGTGAGGCCGATCCCCAGCCGCGAGCGGAACAGCCTGTCGCCTTCGCGCTCCCAGAGCTTCTCGGTCTCGTCGAGGAGCTCGCGGCACTCCTCGCCCAGCTCGTCGAGGCGGAAGCCGAAGCTCTTGTACAGCTCGTAGTAGTTCGGCGCGCCGAGCCGTCCCACCGCCTCCCGGTCGATCTGCGCCGCGTCGAGGTAGATCGGGTTCAGCTGCTCGTCGAGCAGCCGCACGCGCGCCTCCTCGAGGTTGCGCCGCGCGCTGCGATCGGCCTCGTTCGACATCGCGACGCGGAGCATCCGGTACGGCACGGTCCTGCCGTCGACGGTCGCCTCGAGCTCGGTTTCCGCGTGCGCCAGCCGCTCCTGATGGGAGCGGGTGAGGTTTCCCAGGAAGCCCTCGCAGGCGAACCGCCACAGCTCGGTCGGGCCGCCCTTCATCTGGTCGGCCGTCGCGAGCCGCGTCAGGTCGTCGTAGCGGTCGTAGATCTGCTCGACGTCGAGCGTGTCCTTCAGTCCGGCGTAGTGCAGGTAGTACTCCTCGTCGAGGTCGGCGATGAAGCGGTCGGCGCGTTCGCGGAACGCGTCGACGTCGCGGTTCGAGGGGCCGTCGGTTGACACCGCTCCTAGGATACGGGGCTTGCACGCACTGAAGGTCACGACCGAGCGGCACACGCAGCTGATCGACGTCACGAGCCTCGTCCGCGAGGCGGTCGTCGGCGAGTCCGGGAGTGCCGTGCTCGTGTACGTGCCACACACGACGGCCGGCCTGACGATCAACGAGCACGCCGATCCGCTCGTCGCTCGCGACTTCGAGATGGCGCTCGAGCAGATCGCCCCCGAAGGGTGGGGCTGGCAGCACATCGAGGAGGGCGAGGAGAACGCGCCGTCGCACATCCGCGCCTCGCTGATGGGGCCGCAGGTGCTGATCCCGCTCGGCGACGACGGCGAGCTCGCGCTCGGCACGTGGCAGGGCATCTTCTTCTGCGAGCTCGACGGCCCGCGCACACGCTCGCTCTACGTGAGCGTGCTCCGCTAGCGCGCCTCTACTCTGGCACCTCGCCGCCCGGCGCTAGCCTCCACGCGTGGCCGCCCCTGTCGAGCGAGACCAGGAGCTCGAGCTGACGATCGACTCGCTCGCCTACGGCGGCAACGGTGTCGCACGGCTCGACGGCGACGAGGGCGGCGGCGGACGCGGCTTCGTCGTGTTCGTGCGGCACGGGCTGCCGGGCGACACCGTCAGGGCGCGCGTGACCAAGGTGCATCGCCGGCACGCCGAGGCGCTCGCGACCGAGGTCCTGGCCGCGGGCCCCCAGCACGTCGACGCGCCGTGCGCGCACTATCCCGTCTGCGGCGGCTGCCGCTTCCAGGATCTCGCGTACGCCGCGCAGGTCGCCGCGAAGGAGCAGTGGGTGCGCGACTCGCTGCAGCGGCTCGCGGGGCTCTCCGACTTCCCGCTCGAGCCGATCGTCCCGGCCGTGTCGCAGTTCCACTACCGCAACAAGATGGAGTTCTCCTTCACCGAGCTCGAGGACGGCCCGACGCTCGGGCTGCACAAGGCCGGCCGCTGGGACGAGGTGCTCGAGATCGACGAGTGCTGGCTGACGACCGACCTCGGCAACGCGATCCGGAACCGGATACGCGACTGGGCCCGCGAGGAGAAGCTGACCGCCTACGACCAGGGCACGCACCAGGGCTACCTGCGGCATCTCGTCGTGCGCGAGGGCCGCAACACCGGCCAGGCGCTCGTCCAGCTCGTCACCGCGCGCGGCGAGCGCTTCGACCGCGAGCGGCTGATCGAGGTGCTGACCGGGTTCCCCGAGGTGCGCTCGATCCACTGGTCGGTCAACACGGGCGTCGCCGAGCTCACCAACCTGCCGACGGAGCTGCTCTGGGGCGACGACGCGATCGAGGAGGAGATCGGCGGGCTGCGCTTCCGCGT
>JBOGZX010000204.1:0-3594 GCA_050697615.1 Gaiellaceae bacterium | reverse complement strand
TCTTCGAGCTGACCGGCAACTACCGGATCATCCTGCCGCTGATGTTCGCGATCGCCCTCGCAGCCGGGATCTCGAACCTGCTCAGCCGCGACACCATCTACACGCTCAAGCTGCGCCGGCGCGGGATCGACATCATGCGCGGCCGCGGCGCCAACCTGATGCAGCTCCTCAATCTCGCCGAGGCGATGCAGCCGCTCCCGGACGCGCTCGACTCGGAAACACCGTTGAACGAGGTGATCGCCCGCCTCGGCGAGGCACCCGCCGACGGGCTGCTGGTCGTCGACTCCGATGGCGGCTACCGCGGCACGCTGACCTCGCAGCAGGTCGAGCAGGCGATGCGCGAGAACGCGCTCGACGCAACCGCGGGCGACCTCGCGCAAGACGTGCCTGCCCTGCGCGCAGGGCAGACGCTGGAGGACGCTCTCGGGGCGCTACTGCGGGCTCGATCGGGCCTCCCGGTCGTCGATGGCAACGACGGCCAGCCCGTCGGGTGGCTAACCCACCTCGATGTCCTTCGCGCCTACAACAACCGGCTCCAGCAAGGGGTCGAGCAAGCCCAGCAACAGCGGCCGCTGCGGGCGCGCGGCTCCGCGCCCGGCCGGGTCAGCGGGACGCTCGCTCGCCTCCGCGGCTACCGGATCGTCGACCTCGACCTGGCAACGGCGAAGTCACCGGTCGGCCGCCGGATCACCGACATCCCCTGGCCGGCCCGCTCGACCATCCTCGCGATCCGACGCGGCGGGCACGTGTTCGAACCCGATGAGAGCGATCGCCTCGAACGCGGCGACCGCCTCACCGTCCTCGTTCCCGCCGCCGCAGCAGACGACCTCGTCGACACCATCACCGCGAACGGCAACGAAGAGCAGTGAGCCTGCTCGGGACAGGCCATCTGCATCTCGGCGAGTTCCTGCCGCCGCTGCTGGCCTGTGGCCTGTACCTCGTTCTCTATCTGCAGCGGGCCCGGACGCTCGCGCGACGCGGAACACCGGTCGACCGTACCCGTCGGATCGCATTCATCAGCGGCGCCCTCCTTGCCGCGCTCGTTCAGTTGCCGCCGATCGACGGGCTCGCCGACACGCTCCTGATCGCGCACATGCTCCAACACATCGTCATCGGCGACCTCGCCTCACTCCTGCTCGTCCTCGGACTTACCGGACCGATGCTGGCACCGCTGCTGCGTATCCGGCTCACACGCCCGCTGCGCCGCCTTGCCTCACCGCTGGTCGCGCTCGTCCTCTGGTCGTTCGATCTCTACCTCTGGCATGTGCCGCTGCTCTACCAGTGGGCGATCCGCCACGACCTCGCGCACGCGCTCGAGCATGCCTGCCTGCTCTGGTTCGGCAGCCTACTCTGGCTCGCCCTGCTCGGGCCGTTGCCGAAGCCGCGCTGGTTCTCCACCTGGGCGCGCCTCGGCTACGTCGTGCTCGTCCGCTTCGCCGGAGCCGTGCTCGCGAACGTGCTGCTCTGGGCACAGGCCGTCTTCTATCCCGTCTACCGCTCCGGCGACGCCGCGCGCGGCCTCGACCCGCTCTCCGACCAGAACGTCGCCGGCGCGATCATGATGCTCGAGCAGATGCTGCTGACGTTCGGCTTACTCGTCTGGCTGTTCCTGCGCGCAGCACGTCAGGACGAGGAGCGCCAGGCGCTGCTCGAGTTCGCAGCCGAGCACGAGCTCACGCTCAGCGAGCAGCGCGCCGCCCTCGCCGCCGACGCCGGGACGACCGATCGGTTGCGGACGCGTTTGATCGAGGACGCGGCCACGGCCGGCGCCGCAGCCGAGAGTCGCGACGGGAAACCGGCGTGAGCTCGACGTCATCCGGGCGGCCTCGCGTGTTCGTGACCGGCCGGGTGCCGCCGGAGGTGCAGGCCGGGCTCGAGGCCGCTTTCGAGCTCGTCGACGGGCAGGTCGGGGCCGACGGCGTCCTGTCGTTGCTCACCACGCGCGTCGACGACGCATTCCTCGAGGCTGCGGGACCGCAGCTCCGGATCGTCGCCAACTACGCCGTCGGCGTGGACAACATCGAGCTGGCGGCCGCCCGGCGGCGCGGCATCATCGTCGCGAACACGCCCGACGTGCTGACGGGCGCGACGGCCGAGCTGTCGATCGCGTTGACGCTCGCGCTGCTCCGGCGCGTCGTCGAGGGAGACCGCTTCGTCCGTTCGGGTCGCCCGTGGGGGTTCGGGCTCGACTTCATGCTCGGCGAGAGCCTCAGCGGCAAGCGCTTCGGCGTCGTCGGTCCCGGCCGGATCGGCCGCGCAACCGCCCGCCTGGCCGGGGCATTCGGCGCGGTGGTCGAGCTCGCGGGCCGCTCGGACGATCTCTTCGCGTTGCTTCGGTCAGCCGACGTCGTCAGCCTCCACTGCCCGCTCTCGCCGGAGACGCGCCACCTGATCGATGCCGAAGCGCTCACGGCGATGAGGGCGTCGGCGGTGCTCGTGAACACGTCGCGCGGCGCCGTCGTCGACGAGGCAGCGCTCGCAGCCGCGCTTCGCTCCGGCGGGATCGCGGGGGCGGCGCTCGACGTCTACGAGTACGAGCCGGCGGTCACCGCCGACCTGCTCGCGCTCGACAACGTAGTGCTGACCCCGCACCTGGGCAGCGCGACCCGCGAGACGCGGATCGCGATGGGCCTGCTCGCCGTGACGGCGCTACGCAGCGTGCTGATCGACGGCCGGCCGCCGGACAACGTCGTCTGAGCCGTCACGAGACTGCGCTCAGCCGCCCGGTCTCGACGTCGTAGACGAACCCTCTGACGCGGTCCTTCTTCGGCAGGAACGGGCTGTTCTCGATCCGGGCCATCGACTGCCGGACGTCTTGCTCGAGGTCGTCGAATGCCTCCGCCGCCCAGTCGGGCTTGATGCCGGTGTCGTGCTCGATCTGGCGGCGGAACTCGTCGTCCTCGAAGCCGAGCATCCCGCAGCCGGCGTGGTGGATCAGGACGATCTCCTCCGTTCCGAGCAGGCGCTGGGAGATGGCGAGCGAGCGAATCGCGTCGGCCGTGACGACGCCGCCCGCATTCCGGATCACGTGCGCATCGCCCTCGCGGAGGCCGAGGATGCCGTAGGGGTTCACGCGGGCGTCCATGCAGGTGAGCACTGCGACCCGCTTTGCCGGCGGTGCCGGCAGCCCGTCCTGGTCGAACGTCTCCGCGTACCGTTCGGCGTTTCGCACGAGCTCGTCGGTCACGCTCATCGCAGTCTCCTTCCCAGGAGGCACCGGTCGGTGCCGCTTTACAAAATGAAGTAATAGCTGATTGGACAGGCTCTGGGAGCAATGCTCGCGGTCATCGAGGGAACGCGCGGAGCACCGTCCCCTCGTGTGCACGTCCCACGACTTGCCGTGCGGGCCGTCGAGCTCGTAGTTGTGGATCGAGGAGTCGTGGTGGATGACGACGTTGTAGGTGCCTGCGTCGAGCGTGTTTGCGATCTTGCCGTTGAGTCTGAGGTTGATCTTGTACGCGTTCGTTCGTGCCGACGACGCCGGTCAGCTTCGGGTGCGACGCTGCGGTCGCGCTCAGGCGATCGGTTTTGCGTTCGATCGGCGACGAGCGTCAGAAGCGGTCTTCGATGAGCTCGGCGAGCTGGTCGACCGTC
>JBOGZX010000203.1:0-2745 GCA_050697615.1 Gaiellaceae bacterium | reverse complement strand
CGAAGCCCTCCATGCGCTCGAGGTCGGTGAAGATCGCGAGCTGGCGGATGAGGATCTCCGCGGCCTCGGCGATCGCGTCCTTGGGGTCGATCGAGCCGTTCGTGGTGACGTCGAGGATCAGCTTGTCATAGTCCGTGCGCTGCCCGACTCGCGCCGCCTCCACGTCGTACGAGACGCGGCTGATCGGCGAGAACATCGAGTCGACCGGGATGACGCCGATCGTGTGCGCCTGGCCTCGGTGACCCTCGGCCGGGACGTAGCCTCGACCGCGACCGACCGTCAGCGTGACCTCGAGCCGGCCCTTCGACGAGAGGTTCGCGATCTCGAGCTCCGGGTTCAGGATCTCGAGGTCGGCGGGCGCCTCGATGTCGGCGGCCGTGACGATGCCGTCACCGCGCTTCGTCAGGCGAACCTCCACCTCCGGCGACTCGCCGTGGAGGATGCAGACGAGCTGCTTCAGGTTCAGGATGATGTCCGTCACGTCCTCGCGGACGCCCGGAAGGGTCGTGAACTCGTGCGCGACGCCCTCGAGCTTCACGGACGTGACCGCGGCGCCCTCCAGCGAGGAGAGAAGCACCCGGCGCAGCGAGTTGCCGAACGTGTAGCCGAAGCCGCGGTCGAGCGGCTCGATCACGAAGACGCCGCGCTCGCCGGTCACTTCCTCGTGCGTGATCTTCGGGGCCTGGAAATCAGTCGCGCGTACAGCCACTTGTGATCCTTTCGATTCGAAAATTCGCTGCCGGACGCTACGCGAAGCCGATTACTTCGAGTAGAGCTCGACGATCAACTGCTCGGAGACGGGCGTGTCGATCTCGGCACGCTCCGGCCACTTCAGCACCTTGCCGGTCAGCCCGTCGTGGTCGGCCTGCAGCCACGGCGCGACCGCGGCGGTCAGGTCGGTCGCGTCGCGAACGACCTGCTCGGCGCTCGAGCCGGACTTCATGGTGACGACGTCGTCCGGGGAGACCTGGTAGCTCGGGATGTTCACGCGGCGGCCGTTCACCGAGAAGTGGCCGTGGCGCACGAACTGCCGCGCCTGCGCGCGCGAGGCTGCGAAGCCGAGGCGGTAGACCACGTTGTCGAGCCGCGTCTCGAGCATCCGCAGCAGGTTGTCGCCGGTGATGCCGCCCTGCTTGTTGGCCTTGTCGTAGTAGGTCCGGAACTGGTTCTCGAGCAGACCGTAGTAGCGGCGCGCCTTCTGCTTCTCGCGCAGCTGCAGCAGGTACTCGCTCTGCTTGATCCGGCCGCGGCCGTGCTCGCCCGGCGGATACGAGCGGCGCTCGATCGCGCACTTCTCGGTCAGGCAGCGCTCGCCCTTGAGGAAGAGCTTCATGCCCTCCCGCCGGCACTGCTTGCACTTCGGGGACCTGTCTCTCGCCACCTATACCCTCCGACGCTTCTTCTGGCGGACGCCGTTGTGTGCCTGCGGCGAGACATCCTTCACCCCGAGGATCTCGAGACCGGCCGCCTGCAGGGAGCGGATCGCCGTCTCGCGGCCCGAGCCGGGGCCCTTGACGAAGACCTCGACCTTCTGCAGGCCGTGCTCCATGCCCTTGCGCGCCGCCGAGTCGGCCGTCACCTGCGCGGCGAACGGCGTCGACTTGCGGGAGCCCTTGAACCCGGCCGAGCCGGCGGACTCCCAGACGATCACGTTGCCCTCCTTGTCGGTGAGCGCCACGATCGTGTTGTTGAACGAGGTCTTGATGTGCGCCTGCCCGATCGCGATGTTCTTGCGGACGCGGCGGCGCGTGCGACCTCTGGTCGCCGTCTTGCGAGGAGGCGCCATCAGCGGGTCTTCCGGGCGTGGGTCATTACTTCGCCTTCTTGCCGCGACCGACGGTCTTCTTCGGGCCCTGGCGGGTGCGCGCGTTCGTCTTCGTGCGCTGGCCCCGCGCGGGCAGGTTGCGGCGGTGCCGGAGCCCGCGGAACGAGCCGATCTCCTGCAGGCGCTTGATCGCCTGCGTACGCTCGCGGCGCAGGTCGCCCTCGACCTGGTGGTTCGTGTCGATGTAGTCGCGCAGCTTCGCGACCTCGTCCTCCGTGAGGTCGCGCACCTTCGTGTCCGGCGAGAGGCCGAGCGCGAGGCAGATCTTCTGGGCCGAGCTCTGGCCGATGCCGAAGATGTACGTCAGCCCGATCTCGAGCCGCTTCGAATTTGGCAGATTGACGCCTGCGATACGAGCCACTGAACTCCTTCTAACCCTGGCGCTGCTTGTGGCGCGGGTTGGTGCAGATGACCATGGTGCGCCCGTGCCGCTTGATCACGCGGCAGCGCTCGCACATAGGCTTGACGGACGGGCGGACTTTCATTGGATCGACTTTCCTCGAAAGGCTTTCAACGGGCGCGCGCAAGCTTTCGCCTCGAGGCGCGGGTCGTCATGGTACCAGGACCCCCGCCTGGCCGGTCAGGATCCGGGGACCCTCTGCCGTGACGGCGACGGTGTGCTCGAAATGGGCGGCGAGCGAGCCGTCGGTGGTCGAGATCGACCATTCGTCGTCGTGGATGTAGACCTCCGGCTCGCCGGCGGTGATCATCGGCTCGATCGCGAGCGTCATCCCCTCGCGGAGCTCGGGGCCCCGGTAGGGAAGGACGAAGTTAGGCACCTGCGGGTCTTCGTGCATCGAGCGGCCGACGCCGTGACCGACGAGGCTCCGGATGACGCCGAAGCCGGCCGCCTCGGTGACCGACTGGACTGCCGCAGAGATGTCGCCGATCGCATTTCCGACCTGCGCCTGCTCGATTCC
>JBOGZX010000202.1:0-1883 GCA_050697615.1 Gaiellaceae bacterium | reverse complement strand
TACGGCACCTCGTTCGAGATCGCCCTGAAGATCCGCGAGCTGTCGGGCCTGCTGTTCGAGGCGTACTCGGCGGCGGACCTCATGCACGGCCCCGTCGCCGCGATCGGGACGGACTGGCCGGTGATCGCCGTCGCCCCGTCCGGCCCGGCGCACGCGAGCATGGAGCAGGCGATCGTGGACGTGCGCAGCCGCGGTGCACGGCTCGTCGTGGCGGCCGACGACGAAGCGCTGCTGGCGCACGCCGACGTGCCGCTGCCGCTCGTCCGGGGCGTGCCCGAGTGGCTCAGCCCGCTCGTGGCGGTCGTTCCCGGGCAGCTGACTGCGCTCACGCTGGCGCGGATGCGTGGAGTCGACCTCGACCGGCCGCTCGGCCTCTCGAAGGTCACCCTGACCCGTTAGCCTCCGGCGTCACATGGCCGTCGTCGACGGAGAGCGCCGGTTCGCAGCGCCGCCCGAGCGTGTGTTCGCCGCGCTGACCGATCCGGACGTGATCGCGTCGGCGATTCCCGCCGTGCGCAGCCACGCCGTCGTGGACGCCGACCACTGGCTGGCGAAGGTGAAGCCGCCGCTGCCGCTCGCGCCCAGCGTGACCATCCGGTTCGAGGTCGTCGACCGTCGTCCGCCCGAGCACGCGGCGCTGCACGCGCACGGCGGCGGCGCCGACGTCACGTCGACGTTCGACCTCGAGGCCGACGGCGCCGGGACGCTGATGCGGTGGCGCACCGAGATCCACCTTACGGGTCTGCTCGCGCACGTCGGCGGCTTCGGCCTCGACGCGGTCGCATCGCGGCAGGCGGGCCGCACGCTCGACGCGGTCGACCGCCGGCTGGCGAGGAGTCCCTAGACGCCGTCGGCGATCTCGGCGTGGCGCTCCGACACGCAGAGCCGCGCCCAGTGCTCGGCGCGCTCGAGCACGCGGCGCTCGACCACTGCGCGCTCGTGGGGGTCGCGCGGCACGCGGTCGGCCGCGACCTCGATGCGCACCTGGTGGACCGACGCTTCGACCTGCGAATCGATCTCGTGCCGGTCCTCGGAGACGATCGTCACCTCTCCGACCTCGTCGAGCAGCCACTCCGCGAGCCGGTCGATCTCGGCCGGCGTCGCCTCGCGTCCGGCGAAGACGCCGAAATTCACGCGCACGTCGATTGCCGGCGCCTCGGCCGGCTCGACGACGAAAGCCAGGGTCGGATCCATCTGTCGAGACAACGCTCCTGGGCCCGCGCCGGTTCCGCAGGGCACGAGCCCTCAGCCCTCCCTCGGCTGCCAGCGGAAGCCGCGAATCGCCGCAACCAGGCCGATCGCGCCCCAGAGCGCGACCACCGCGATCGACCCGCTCTCCGACCACAGGTGGTGGTTGCGCACCATCACGTCGCGGGTCAGCTTCGTGAAGTACGTCAGCGGCAGCACGTCGGCAATCGCGCGCAAGAAGGCTGGGTAGTCCTTCGGCGTGAAGAACGTGCCGGAGATGATCGCCATCGGCAGGTAGACGAAGTTGACGACGGCCGACGAGCCTTCGGCAGAGCGCACGACGCTCGTCAGCCCAACCCCCATTGCGGCGAAGCAGAGGGCGCCGATCATCAGCGCGAGTAGCAGCGAGCCGAGCCGGGCCGGGATCGCGACCGAGAAGAGCGCGCGCCCGATCGCGATGATCAGGACTGCCTCGATCAGGAACACGACGAACGTCGAGACGAGGACGGCGAGCAGGTAGGTCGCCGGTGGCAGCGGTGTCGCCCGGATCCGTTTCAGCACGCCCGACTCGCGGCGGATGACCATCGTGATCGCCAGCCCGGCGAACGCCGTCGACGCCACCCCGTAGCCGATCATCCCCGCCTCGAGGAACGGTGCGGCGCGGATGTGCTCCTTCGTGATCGTCGAGTTGCCGT
>JBOGZX010000201.1:0-9341 GCA_050697615.1 Gaiellaceae bacterium | reverse complement strand
CACCGCCGCCTCTGCCACAGCGGGATGGGCCATGAGCGCGTTCTCGATCTCCACGGAGGAGATCCACTCGCCCCCGGATTTGATCACGTCCTTCGAGCGGTCCTTGATCTGGATGAACCCGCGCGGGTGGATCGAGACGACGTCGCCGGTCATGAACCAGCCATCGTCCGTCCAGCGGTCCGCCTGCTCCGGTGTGTCGTAGTAGCCGCCTGCGACCCACGGGCCGCGGATCTCGAGCTCGCCCATCGACTCGCCGTCCCACGGCAGCGGGTTTCCCTCCTCGTCGCGGTGGCGGATCTCGACGAGCGGAAGCGGCAGGCCCTGCATCGCGGCGTAGTCGAACTGCGTCTCCTCGTCCGCCTCGGCGAGGTCGCCCGGGAGGCCGGCCGTCGAGGCGACGGGCGACGTCTCGGTCATGCCCCAGCCGTGCACGACGTTCATGCCGTGCCGCTGCTTGAAGCCGGCGATCATCGCGCGCGGAGCGGCCGACCCGCCGACGAGCATCCCCTTCATGCGCGAGAGATCCCACCGGTCCGGGCTGGCGTCGAGCAGCGCGAGGATTCCGAGCCAGATCGTGGGCACGCCGGCGGTCCACGTCACCTGCTCCTGCACGAACGCGTCGAGCAGGCTCTCCGGGTCGAGGAACGGGCCCGGGTACACGAGCTTCGCGCCGATCATCGTGGCGAGATAGGGATAGCCCCAGGCGTTCGCGTGGAACATCGGCACGACCGGCAGGATCGAGTCCTGCTCGGAGATGCCGAGGCCCATCGGATTGGCGGCGGCGACTCCGATCGTGTGCAGCATCGTCGAGCGGTGCGAGTAGAGGACGCCCTTCGGCAGCCCGGTCGTGCCGCTCGTGTAGCACATCGCCGCGGCCTCGTTCTCCTGGAGCTCCGGATCGCGCCACGCGTCGGCGTCGGCGCCCGCGAGCAGCTCCTCGTAGGAGTCCTCGACGACGAAGACGTGCTCGATCCCGGTCTTCGAGAGGAACCGGTCGAGCAGCGGCACCAGGCTGCGGTCGACGATCACGGCGCGGTCGCCGGCGTGATTCGCGATGTACGCGAGGTCGTTCGGGTGCAGGCGGATGTTGAGCGTGTGCAGCACGAAGCCGCCGCACGGAATGCCGAGGTACGCCTCGTGGTGCCGGTAGTGGTTCCAGCAGAGGGTCGCGACGCGGTCGCCGCGCTCGAGCCCGAGGCCCTGCAGGGCGACGGCGAGGGCACGCGCGCGGCGGCACGACTCGGCGTACGTGTAGCGGTGGAAGCCGCGGTCGGGCAGCCGCGTGACGATCTGCTTGGCGCCGAAGTACCCCTCGGCGCGACGCAGCAGCATCGGCAGCGTCAGCTGCGTGTCCATCATCAACCCGTTCACTGCAGCCTTCCTTCCGACATCGCCCGGCGCTTCTCCACGTCCTCGTCGTTCACGAGGTGCCCGTCGCGCTCGACGTAGCCGTCCTTGCCGCCGACGACGAACACCACGAGGTCGCCGTCGCCGGTGTTCGAGATCTGACGTGGCGTCGTCGACTCGACGTGGACGAGCCCGCCCTCGCCGACGACGTGCTTCGTCCCGTCGACGTCGAACGTCGCCGTGCCGCGGTGGACGAGATACAGCTCGTCCTGGGTGTCGTGGTAGTGCGCCGGGCCCTCGTAGCCCGGCGGGAAGACGAGTGCGTTGACGCCGAACGCGTTGACGCCGAGCGCCGCGCGGACCTTGCGGAAGCCGTAGCCCTCGCCGATCGCATCGAGTGAACTGACCTGGTAGCCCATGCCGTGATCCTAGAACGATCGCGGGGCGGTCGGGTCGACCGCCCCGCGCGGGGTTTGGCCTACGCCGGGGCCGGGGCCAGCACCGAGCTGCCGGTGCCGGTCTTGAGCGGGTTGCCCGGGAAGTCGACGAACTGTCCGGGCGCCGAGCTCTGCTTGCCGAAGCCGAAGCCGGCCTTCTCGAGCTGGGCGACGATCGCGGCCATCGACGTGTAGCGGTACGTCTCGAAGCCGACGTTGTTGGGCACGTGCTTCAACCCGTTGATCACCGTCTCGGCGTAGCGCGCGAGCACGCGGTGCTCAGCCTCCGTGCCGAGGATCTCGCCCGCATACCGCGCCAGCGAGTCCTTCTTCGCCCTGGCAAACGTGGTGATGCCGATCAGGTAGGCGTTGACGAACAGCGTCTCGGCCAGCTCGATCGTCTTGAACAGGTTGATGTTCTTGGCGCCGAGTGCGGCGTTCGGGATCCAGAACTTCGTGGTGAGCGGCTTCGCGCCCAGCCCCGAGAGCACCTCGTAGTGCCGGAACTCCGTGTAGTTCGCCGACTTGAGCACCGGGATGAACGGTGCCGCCTTCGTGCCCGGCGAGGTCTTGACCGCGGCCGTGAGCACGGTCACGGCGAGCGCCTCGGCGGTCACGGCCGTGGTGACGACGGTGTTGGCGTCGTCGCCGCTCTTCGAGATGCCGGCGAGCGCGCTGCTCGCCGGGCCGAAGACGCCCACGGCTGCCGCGCCGACTGCCGCGTGCTTCAGCAGGCTGCGGCGGGTCCGCCGCGGCGTGCCGGTGTCCTCGAGGACGTTGTCCAGGTACTGCAGATCGTCGGGCGAGGTCTGGAGCCGTTCGACTTCCGACATCGATGGTTCTCCCTTCAGGGTCGACAAGTTGACCCTGTGCATTCGCCCGACCCGTCGGTTCGGTTCGAGGACTCGTGATGCGACCGGCGACGTTCGCCGGGCCCCGTGTCCCCACGATCACGCTGCGCGCTGCCGCGTCCGCCGCCCGTGCTCATGGGCAAGCTATGAACGCTCCCTGCGTACTTGCATCGTTTGGTGCTCACGACCAGGAACCTGGCGAGATCACCGGCCACATCGCTAGCCGAACAGGAAGCGCGTGAGCACGCGGTCGCGCAGGCGGTCGGGCAGCCGCTGGACGCGCGCGCGCCGCTTTGCGTCGGGGCCGACCAGGTAGCGCGTCTTCGGCCGCTCGTCGGTGAGGGCGTGCTCGACCGCGTCGGCGACGGTCTCGACGGGAGCGGCGTGACCGCCGGCGCGCTCGGCCGCGAGCTCCCGGAAGCGCCGCATGCGCTCGCCGTACAGCTCGGCCGCCTCGGGCGGGAAGTCGTCGACGCGGCGCTGCGGCTTCGACCAGATCGGCGTCGCGATCGTTCCCGGCTCGACGATCGCCACCCTGATCCCCCAGGGTGCGAGCTCGACGCGCAGCGCGTCGGCCATCGCCTCGAGCGCTAACTTCGACATGGCGTACGCGCCGAGGAACGGCAGCGACGAGCGCCCCGCGACCGATCCCATCAGCACGATGCGTCCGCGCGCGCGGCGCAGTGCAGGCAGGAACGCCTGCGTGACGCGCAGCTGGCCGACGACGTTGACGTCGAGCTGCCGCGTCAGCTCGTCCGGCGGCAGGAACTCGAGCGGCGCGGCGACGGCGATGCCCGCGTTGTCGACGAGCGCGTCGAGCCGCTCGATCGAGGCGGCCGCGCGGCGAATCGCGTCGTCGTCGGTGACGTCGAAGACCAGCTCGGCGGCTCCATCTGGCGCCTCCCCGGCGCTCCGCACCGACGCGTACACGGTCCAGCCCCGCTCGAGCAGGCGCGTGCACGTCGCCGCGCCGATTCCGGTCGACGCTCCCGTTACGAGGGCAGTAGCGATTCCGCGATCTCCGCGCGGTGCACGCGGCCGTACCCGAGTGCGCCTTCGAGCCACAGAGCCCGCTTGTAGTAGCGGTGCAACGGGTGCTCCCAGGTGAAGCCGACGCCGCCGTGCGCCTGGATCGACTTCTCGCACGCGAGCACCGCCGCTTCGGTCGCCTGCGACTTCGCAGCGGCGACCGCGACCTCCGCCTGCTCGTCTCCCTCGGCGACGCACCATGCCGCCCAGTACGCGAGCGAGCGCCCCAGCTCGACCGCCACGTAGCCGTCGACGAGCGAGTGCGAGATCGCCTGGTATGCGCCGATCTTCTTGCCGAACTGCTCGCGCTCGCCGGCGTAAGCGATCGCCAGCTCGATCGCCTTCGAGCCGATGCCGACCGCCTCGAGCGCGAATGCGGCCAAGAGGCGGCGCCGGACGTCCGGTTCGAGCTGCGACAGGTCCGGGTCGGGCCGGCCCGCGATCTCGTTCAGGACGTACGGACCGTCGTAGAGCGCTCGTCCCAGCTCCTCGAACAGCACGGCGGCGTCGAGGAAGGTGAAGTCGTCGCTCTGCAGGATCCCGACCCAGCCGAGCTCGGTGAGCTGCTCGTGGGACGGCGATGGGTTCGCCTCGAGGAAGTCGCGGGCCTCGCGGCGCAGGTCGTCCTGTTCCGGGCTGAAGCTGAAGTCCATCAGCGGCTCCTCGGCAGTCCCAGCACGCGCTCGGCTACGATGTTGCGCAGGATCTCGCTCGTGCCTGCCTCGATCGTGTTGCCGCGTGAGCGGAGCTGCTGGTAGCGCCAGTAGTCCTCCTCGTCCGCGTCGCCGCCGGAGGCGCCGAGGATCTCGAGCGCGAGCTTCGTCAGCCGCTGGTTCGCCTCCGACCAGACGAGCTTCGAGGCGGAGCCCTCGGGACCGGGGATGCCCGTCTTCTGCAGCGTCGTCAGCGAGCGGTAGTTCGTGTACTTGAGCCCCTGCAGCTCGACCCACTCGCGTGCGATGCGGTCGCGAAGGATCGGGTCGAGGTCGCGCCCCTTCGCGAGCGCGAGCAGCTTGCGCACCGCGACGTCGAGCGTCGCCGCGAGCGCGAAGCCGAGCGTCCCCCGCTCGTGCAGCAGCGTCGTCATCGCCACCTGCCAGCCCCCGCCGACCTCGCCGAGCAGGTTCTCCTTCGGAACCCGGACATCCGTGAAGAAGATCTCGTTGAACTCCGGATGCCCGGTGATCTGCACGAGCGGCCGCACCTCGACCCCGGGCGCGTGCATGTCGACGATCACGTACGTGAGGTTCCGGTAGCGCGGCGCATCGGGGTCGCCGAGGCCGACGAGGATGCAGAAGTCGGCGATGTGAGCGAACGACGACCACACCTTCTGGCCGTTGACGAGAAAGTGGTCGCCCCGATCCTCGATGCGCGTGCGCGCGGCGGCGAGGTCGCTGCCGGCGTCGGGCTCCGAGAAGCCCTGACACCAGATCTCCTCGGCGTTGAGGATCTTCGCGAGGTAGCGCTCCTTCTGCGCGTCGGTGCCCCAGGCCATGATCGTGGGGCCGGCCATGCCGAGCCCGATCACGCCGAGGTGCGTGGGCGCCTCGGCGGCCGCGAGCTCCTCAAGGTAGATCGCCTGGTGGCTGTAGGGGGCGCCGGAGCCACCGTAGGCCTCCGGCCACGTGAGGCCGGCGTAGCCCGCCTCGCCGAGCTTGCGGCTCCACTCGCGGTCGTCGTCCTCGAACCGGCGCGCTCCGCGCTGCCGGGAGCCGTCCGGGACGTTCTCCTCGATGAAGGTGCGCACCTCGTGCCGGAAGGCGGCCTCGTCGGGCGTGTCACGGAGATCCATCGTGCGATCCTACGTCGACGGAGTGAGGACGGTGCGGATGACGTCGCCGTCGCGCATCGCCTGGAGCGCGTCCTGCCAGCGCTCGAGCGGGGCCGTGCGGGTCACCATCCGGCCGAGGTCGAGCTTGCCTTCGAGCGCCAGTTGCGCGAGCCGGGGGAAGTCCTCCTGCGGCAGATGGTCGCCGCCGTGCGAGACGCGGATCCGCGTGCGCTTCGCGCCGAGCCGCGGCAGGTCGAGCGCGGCCCGCTCGCCGGCGGGAGAGAGCCCGATCAGCGTCAGCGTGCCACCGGTTGCGAGCAGCGACAGGCCGAGCTCGAAGGTCGCCTGCCTGCCGACCACGTCGAAGGCGAAGTCGACGGGACCCGGTCCTGCCTCGGACGCGCCGAACTGCCGGGCGTGCTCGAGCTTGCGCTCGTCGAGGTCGATCGCGCGAATCTCGGAGGCGCCGGCGAGCCGCGCGCCCTGGATCACGGACAGCCCGACGGCGCCGCAGCCGATCACGGCGACGCGTGCGCCCCGCGGGACCTTCGCGGTCTCGAGCACCGACATCACGCCGGTGGCGACGGCGCAGCCGATCAGGCATACCTGCTCGGCGGGCAGCTCGCGCGGGACCTTCACGACGGCCTCGACCGGAACGACGGTGTGCGTCGTGAACGTGCCGGCACGGAGCACCGGGGTGAGCTCGGAGCCGTCCGAGCGGAAGAGGCGTCCGCGTGCGGCCGGCGGTCGCGTGCACTGACGCGGCTCGCCGCGCCTGCAGGCCGAGCAGGAGCCGCAGGCGGTCTTCCAGCCGAGCACGACGCGGTCGCCGGCCCCGAACCCCGCTCCGCCTGCCTCGTCTCCGAGGGCGACGACCGTTCCGGCTCCCTCGTGGCCGAGCAGCACCGGGTACGGGTGCCCCCAGCCGTCCTCCTCGATCACGTGCAGGTCGCTGTGGCAGACGCCGGTCGCCTCGACGCGCACGAGCACCTCGCGCGGGCCGGGCGGCTCGACGCGGATCTCCTCCAGCGCGACCCGACCGGGCGCCGAGAGGACTACGCCGGGGACAACCACGACCGGTCGAGCTCCCTGATCGACGTGCCGCCCGCAAGGGCGAGGTTCAGGTCGATCTCGGCCATCAGGTTCTGGATCAGCTCCTCCACCCCGCGCCGGCCGCCGACGGCGAGGGCGTAGGCGTAGGGCCGGCCGAGCAGCACGGCGTCGGCGCCGAGCGCCGTCGCCTTCAGCACGTCGGCGGCCGAGCGGATGCCGCCGTCCATCAGCACGACCGCGTCGGGCAGCGCGTCGCGGACCTCGACGAGCGCGTCGAGCGCGGCAACCGCGCCGTCCACCTGACGGCCGCCGTGGTTCGAGACGATCACCCCGTCGACGCCGTGCTGCAGCGCGAGCCGCGCGTCGTCGGCGGTGAGGACCCCCTTGACGAGGATCGGCAGCGCGGTCTGCTCGCGCAGCCAGTCGAGGTCGCTCCAGGTGAGGCCCAGGTTGGGAAACGTCGCGAGCATGGTCGCGGCGGCGGTCAGCGTGTCCTCCCCGGGCGTCCGCTCGAGCCGCGACAGGAACACCGGGTCCGTGAAGTACTGGCCGCAGCCCTCGCCGTCGAGGAACGGCAGGTACGCCTGCCGCAGGTCGCGCGGCCGCCAGCCGAGGGTGAGCGTGTCGAGCGTGACGACGATCGCGCCGTAGCCGGCCTGCTCGGCGCGGCGGACGAAGCTCGCGCAGATCTCGCGATCGTTGACCCAGTAGAGCTGGAACCAGCGGGGCGCACCGGTCGCTGCGACCTGCTCGATCGAGTGGGTGGCGGCGCTCGAGAGCAGCATCGGCACACCGGTCGAGGCCGACGCCTCGCCGACGCCGACCTCGGCCTCCTCGTGCGCGATCGAGAGCACCCCGATCGGGGCGAGGAAGAAGGGTGCGGGCGAGCGCATCCCGAGCACCTCGACGGAGAGGTCGCGGACGGCGTTGCCGGTCAGCATCCGCGGACGGATCCGCCTGCGTGCGAACGCGTCGCGGTTCGCCCGCATCGTCTCCTCGGCGCCGGCGCCGCCGGCGATGTAGCCGAACGCCCCCGGGTCGAGCCGTTCCTCGGCGGCGCGCTCCCAGTCGTCGGCCGACACCGGCCACTCGGGGGGCTGCCGCGCGATGTAGATCGCGTTCTGGATCAGGGAGCCGGAGAAGCCCACCGCCCGATCCTAGACCCGCAACGTTCGCCGGGTCCGTCGCGAATGGGCGGAAGTAGAGAGGCGCCTAGCAGATTCGAACTGCTGTAAACGGCTTTGCAGGCCGCTGCCTAACCACTCGGCCAAGGCGCCGTGCCGCGGCGCATCGTATCGGCGCCCCCGGGTACCTCCGCCCTGTGCCCGCCCGCGATCCGTATCCGGCCGCGTCCGTGCCCGACCCGACAAGCCGGGCTGGACGGAGCAGACGGCCTGCCGGCGTGGGTCGAGGC
This sequence comes from Gaiellaceae bacterium, assembly GCA_050697615.1. Classification (GTDB taxonomy): domain Bacteria; phylum Actinomycetota; class Thermoleophilia; order Gaiellales; family Gaiellaceae; genus PALSA-600. Next base: position 1,439 of record JBOGZX010000201.1, on the reverse strand, counting down.
CGAGATCGCGCTCGTCCTCCTCGGCGCGACGGCCCTCAGAGCCTCCTCGACCGGGGCTTTCGGGGTGCTGCGCAATCCCGCAGCGACCCGGCCGACGAATTGCGCACCGCGCACTTCCGTCGGCCGAATTCGACGTATACAGTCGGCAGCTCGTGTCGCTGCAAGAGAAAAGCGCAACCGCGCAGGTCCAGGAAGCGCGCGAGCGCTACGTCGCGCGCGGCATCTCGACGCCGCCGCTCGTCGTCTCGCGCGCCGAGGGCGCGCGGGTGTGGGACGTCGAGGGCCGCGAATACGTCGACTTCGCGGGCGGCCTCGGCTGCGCGAACCTCGGCCACTCGCAGCCCGCTGTCGTCGCTGCCGTCCACGAGCAGGCCGACCGGTACCTGCACCAGTGCTTCATGGTCGGGATGTACGAGCCGTACGTGGACGTCTGCCGCCGCCTCGCCGAGCTGTCGCCCTGCCGGGGCGAGGAGCAGAGGTCGGTGCTGCTCAACTCCGGCGCCGAGGCGGTCGAGAACGCCGTCAAGATCGCGCGCGTCGCGACCGGCCGGCCTGCGGTGGTCGTCTTCGACAACGCCTTCCACGGCCGCACGCTGCTCTCGATGACGATGACCTCGAAGGTCGTGCCCTACAAGCAGGGCTTCGGGCCGTTCGCGCCCGAGGTCTACCGCACCCCCGCCCCATATCCCTTCCGCGGCGTCACCGAGGACGACGCGATCGACGCGCTGAAGCGGCTGTTCAAGGGAGACGTCGACCCGCAGTCGGTCGCATGCGCCGTGCTCGAGCCGGTGCAGGGCGAAGGCGGCTTCATCGCGATGACGCCGGACTTCCCGAAGCGGCTGCAGGAGTTGCTCGACCGGCACGGGATCCTCTACGTCGACGACGAGGTGCAGTCCGGCTGCGGCCGCACCGGTCCGGTCTGGGCGATCGAGCACTACGGCGTCGCGCCCGACCTGCTCGTGTCGGGCAAGACGCTCGGCGGCGGCCTGCCGCTCGCTGCCGTCACCGGGCGTGCGGAGATCGTGGACACGGTCCCGCCGGGCGGGCTCGGCGGCACGTTCGGCGGCAATCCGCTCTCCTGTGCGGCGGCCGTCGCGGTGCTCGACGCGCTCGCCGGCGCGCGCCCGCGCGCGGAGCAGATCGGAGCCCGGCTGCGCGAGCGCCTCGAGCAGATGGCGCCCGCGGGCTCGGAGGTGCGCGGGCTCGGGCCGATGGTCGCGATCGAGCTTCCCGAGCAGTCCGGCGACGAGACGACGCGCATCACCGCGGCGGCGCGCGAGCGGGGGCTCCTGCTCCTCTCCTGCGGCGGCTACGGCAACGTCATCCGCATCCTCGTGCCGTTCGCGATCGGCGACGAGGAGCTCGAACGCGGCCTGGACATCCTCCAGGAGTGCCTTGGCGGCTGACGTCGCCGTCGACGGCGTCCGGAAGGCCTACGG
>JBOGZX010000200.1:0-6952 GCA_050697615.1 Gaiellaceae bacterium | reverse complement strand
CGAAACAGCGCCCGCTCGCAACACTCATGACCACGATCTGGGCGCTCACGGCATGCTCGCACCGCTCAGCCAGCGATCGCGCCCACTGGAGCGCCGCGGTCGCCGTTACCGCCCCACGCTCCTAGACAGCGCACGCCGGCGACGCAAGCAGGGCCATGGGGTAACCAACCCCCGCATCATCAGACTGACCGCGAAGCGACGTCGTCGCAGCGCCCGACGCCCACCAGAACAGCACTCGCCCCCGTCACCGACTGGGCGATGCGGCACGGACCCTTGACAAATCCCCCTCCATATCAGAGCTCGAGCTCGGCCAGCCGGAGCAGGGTGTCGCGAAGCGAGAAGGGATAGAGGACGTTTGCATCGAGGACGGCGCTTCGGCTCACGGCGGCGCCAGGCTACCGCCTCCGCCAGCCGTTACCGGTATCCGCCCGCGAGCTGCTCGGAGAGCTCGGTGACGCGCAGCTTCTCCCGTCTGCGCCCGGCGCGCAGCTCGCGGTAGGCGAGCACGTCGTCGACTCGCAGGCGTCGGTGCGTTCCGACCCGGTGGTAGGGGATCTCGCCGCGGTCGAGCAGTTTGACCAGGAACGGCCGCGAGAGGTTGAGGATCTCGGCCGCCTCGTTCGTCGTCAGCTCCTTGTCACGGGGAATCAGCGTGAGCGATGACCGCGGACACGTACTGGAAGGTCCCGTTCGAACGGACGAGCAAGCAGACGCCGACGGCGGACCCTGTGGGTGCCGAGGAGGCCGGCCGCCGGATCCTCTCGCTCGCGCCCGGGTTCAGCTATCTCCGCGGCCGCTGGCAGGTGCTCGCGGTCGGTGGGGACCCCGCCGGGTTCGTGCTGCCGGCGGTCTTCGACGGCTGCACACGCGACGGCCTCGACGAAGCGACGATCTACCACATCGGCGTCGCCTTCGCACCGCGGCGCCGGAATCGGACGCCTGTTCCTCCGCCGGGCCACACGCCTGCTCGTCGAGCACGGCGTCTGGCGGATCTCCTGCGACACGCCTAGCGACAACGAGCCGATGATCCACCTGTTCGAGAGCGAAGGCTGGCCCCGACCCCCCACCACGAACGCCCGATCGGGGATCCGTTTTCTTGGCGACAACGCGGAGCGGCTAAAGGCCCGTCACGTACCTGATGTGGGTGACTCCGGGCGCGCCGACCGCTTCCACCTGTTCGAGCTTCGGCGCGGCGTCGCTCAGGTTGGCGAAGAGTCGTGCTCCGCTCCCGAGGAGGATCGGCACGACGGAGACCACGAGCTCGTCGAGCAGGCCCGCGGCCAGGTACTGCTGCGCCACCGAGGCGCCGCCGCCGAGCGAGACTTCCTTGTCGCCGGCGGCTGCTCGTGCCTGCTGGAGCGCCGACTCGATCCCGTCGGTGACGAAGTGGAACGTCGTTCCGCCGTCCAGTTCGAGCGGCTCGCGGCGATGGTGGGTGAGGACGAAGACGGGATGGTGGAACGGGGGATCGTCGCCCCACCAGCCCTTCCACGCGTCGTCGCCCCACGGTCCGGGGCCGCCGCCGAACATGTTGCGGCCCATGATCGTCGCGCCGGCGCCTGCGAGGATGTCCTCGGCGAACGGTGTGCTCGCGTTGGCCTCGCCGCCTTCGGCGCCGTGGCTCTCGCGGAACGCCCGCAGCGGTACGAGCCAGGAGTGGAGCTGCTCGCCGCCGATCCCGAGCGGACGCTCGAGGCTCTGGTCGGAGCCGGCGAGATAGCCGTCGAGTGACATGGTGACGTTCAGCTTGTTGAGCTTGTTCATCGAGTCGTCCGCTTCCGTTGTTGTCCTCACTGATGGACGTGCAGGGTGGGCCGGTAGGTGAGCTCTTGGATGTTGCCGTCGAGCGTTCGGGTCTCGACCAGCTCGAGGTCGAAGTCTGCCGCGCCCTGGAAGACCGCGTCGGATCCGTTCTGGCCGGTGATCACAGGGAAGAGGGTCACCTGGACGCGGTCGACCACGCCGGCGGCCATCAGCGCCCGATTCATGGACAGACTTCCGTGGGAACGCAGCGGCACCTCGGACTCCGCTTTGAGGCGGGCCACGACATCGACCGCGTCGCCGCTCACCACGGTCCCGTCCGGCCAGTCGAGGGGTTCCTGCAGCGTGGTCGACACGATGGTCGTCGGCAGCTTGACCATCCGGGTCACCCAGGGGTCTCTCACCTCGGAGTCGTCGGGCTCCGTGGCCAGAAAGCGTGCGAATAGCCGGTAGGTGTTGGCGCCGAAGACCATCCGCTGCGGCTCGCGGTACAGGGCGAGGCGGTGCTCGAGCAACTCGGGGCCCTGCTTGCCCCAGTAGCCGCCCCAGTCGCCGCCGCTGGCGGAGGCGAAGCCGTCGAGGCTGGAGAAGACGTCGAAGGTGTAGGTCGCGGCCATGTTGCCCTCCTCGAGTGTGCTGATCGATCGTGGATACAGACCGGAACCCACGGCAAGACTCATCGCCGACCCGACGCCGTAAGTGCGTGGCGGCGACGGTACGAAGCCAGCCCCGCCAGCACGGCGCTCTGCGTCCGCGCGGTTTGGCAAAGACTACGCCCCTGTCTTGAGGACCTCTCGATCCGAGGGGGCGTCGCGGGTCGAGGGTCGACACGGCTCGCCGCGACAGCTAACAGCACGCGGTCTCGCTGCTCGACGCGCTTGCACTCGAACGGGCCGTGGACGCTGGGTGGACACCGGCCCGCAGGCCCGTGATGCCGCGCGGCAACTCGGCTTCCGGGCCCCGCGGAGGGCGTTCTCGCCGGGTGGTGGACGCTTGGTGGACGTCGACGTCGGGCGCCGCCACGATCAACGCGCTCGGAAAGGGCTGATTGGCAGGGACTTCCCGAAGCCCTCTGACGGACTCGAGCCGTCGACCCCCTCCTTACCATCCGGCTCGGTACGGCGGGGCACGCCCGATCACGATTCGGCTGGAAACTCGCACCTTTAGGCGTACCGAGCAGTGCCGCGTAAGACCGCACGTGTCGGCCTGGCGTACCCGTCTCGTACCCGCGGCCTGTTGTCTATTTTCAGAACAGGCACTGGCGGTCGTCCCGTCTCTAATGCCACCCGAGCCGCCTTCAAGCGCCTCAGATGTGTCCCCAAGATCTGTCCCCAAGGTTCGGGAGCAGCTAGGGAACGAGGTCGAGGGCGGCTGTGTGAGCGGGCCGCCCGACGCTGAAGTGTCGGCGGTCGAGGGTCGCGATCCTTGTGATCTGCAGGCGCTCCGCGATAGCGATCAGGCTGGCGTCGGTGCCGCCGAGGCGAGGTCGGCGTAGGTCTCGATCAGCTCGGCGATCCGGCGCGCGTCTGCCGGCGTCATCGTCTCGATCTGGAGCTCGCGGTCGGCCACCGCTCGGAAGAACCGCGCTTCTGCGGCGGCGCCGAGTTGTCGGCCGATCAGGTAGGGGGTTTCGGCGACAACGAGCGCTGTGGTGACGAGCGGCCCCGCGTGCTGGATCGCTTCGGCGCAGGCTTGATGGTCGGGGTCGGCGTCGGCGTTGTCGGCCGCCGCGAGCAGCACGCTCGTGTCGACGACGAGCAAGCGTCAGTCTTGGCCGAAGCCGTCTGCGAGGAGCGCGTCGGCGTCTCGCGCATGCCGCTCAGAGCTCGAGGAGCCCAGGCCGATGAACGACAGCTTCCGCTCCTGCTCCGGTGTCTCTACCGGGAGCCGGTCGGCGAGTTCGGCGATTACGACGTCGATGCTGACGCGGCGTCGCTTCGCCTCGGCCCGCAGACGCGCGAGCGTGCTTTCCGGAAGGTCGATGGTGAGCGTCATGCAACAAGTATAGGAACGGTGAGTTGCGAGGCGGTCTCGGCTCGCTGCTCACGATCGAAGCCGAGCTGACGCTGGCCAAGCTGCGCTCGGCGGCGGCCGACGCAAGCTCACGCGCGAGCAGCCTGCGCAGCGGAGGTGCCTTGCACGCTCGGTACCTCGACGAGCTCGACCCGGTCGAGATTTCGGCCTGGCGGATGACCGTCTCGCCCGGCTACCGCTTCGAGGCAACCCAGGCGCTTCGCCAAGTACTCGCCCGGGCCGTCCTGTGGGGCATGCTCGACGCCAACCCCGCAAAGCAGGGGGTCGAGAACCCGCAGCGGCGGCGCTGGGAGCAACTTGACGCCGTCGCGGAGCGGCTCGGCCCGCGCCTCGGCCCGATGGCGATCTTCGCTGCGGCCACCGGGATGCGGCCGGGTGAGTAGGTCGCGTTCGAACTGCGCGACATCGACCGCGACGGTCGCGTCGCCTACGTCCGCCGCTCGTTCAGCAAAGGAAGGCTTCGCTGCACGAAGACGGAGGCGAGCGTGCGGGCCGTGCCGCTCCAGGCGCGTGCTCTCGAGGCGCTCGACCAGCTCCCGTCAGGAATCGGGAGCGACCTGCTGTTTCCGGCGCCGAACGGCGGCCACCTCGACCTCCACAACTTCCGCAGCCGCAACTGGAAACCCGCGCAGAAGGGCGCCGGCATCGAGCCGTTCCGGCGGATCTACGATCTCCGTCACACCTTCGCGACCTTCGCACTCCGTGCCGTCATCTCCACCTTCGAGCTCTCCCGCTACATGGGCGCCAGCCTGACCATGATCGACCGCCACTACGGCCACCTCGCCCGCGACGGCCGCGAACACGCAACCCGGCTGCTCGATGAGCTCAACGCCGCCGCGGTGGACGCTGGTGGACGTTCGGTGGACGCTGGAAGTGCGCGTCAAAACGGGCAACGGAAAGATGCGCTGAGCAGGAGATAAGCCGAAGCCCTCTGACGGACTCGAACCGTCGACCCCCTCCCTACCATCTCGAGCGTGATTGACCTGCAACTCCGCTCCTTAGTCGGTGTCGCTTTTGTCCGCGGTTTCCTGTTCGTGCACAGGCTGATGTGCCCGTCTCGTACCCGCGCACTGTTGCCTGTTCGCTGAACAGACGACGCTCAGCCCGTGGTCGTCGAGACGCCCCTAGGCAGCCTGCGGTGCCCGGAACCTGTCCCCAAGACCCCAGCGGGTCAGCCGGGCTGCAGTGGCAGCAGGCGGGGCTGGATGGCCGCTGCGAGCTGCTCGGGCGTGAGGCCGGCGCTGAGGTTGATGATCCAGCCGGCGAGCTCGGGGTCGGTCGCCTCGACGCGGTAGCCGTTCGCTTCGAGGAAGGTGAGCATGGCGACGAGCGCGAGCCGCTTGTTGCCGTCGAGGAAGGCTTGGCTCTCGGCGATGCCGTGTGCGAGTACCGCCGCCTGCAGGGCGAGGTCGGCGTGCTGGTAGTGCGCGTAGCTCGCCGGTCGCCCGAGCGCGCCTTCGAGCGCGGAGCGGGAGCGAAGGAGTGCGACTGCGTGCTCGGTCGTGCCGTCGATGAGCGCGGCGTAGAGTTCGAGCGCGTCGTCGAGCGTGAGGTGGATGAACTCGAGGTCGTCCTCGGGCACTGCGGGCCGAGGCTAGCGGTCGGGGTCGTGCTCGGCGAGGATCCGCAGCGCCTCGGGATGGTCGGCGACGACGCGGCGCCCGATCTGCGCGATCTGCTCGCGTAGCTTCTCGGTCGGAAGGAGGCGCAGCTCTCCGCCGGGGAGCTCTTCGACGAGCACGCTGGTGCCGGGCGTGTAGCCGTTGGCTTCGTACTCGCGGGGGATCGAGACGACGTTGCTGTTGCCGACGCGGCGCACCTTCACGATCTTCATGCGCTGCAGTATATACACGGATGTCCGTCACGATCGGCTCACGATGTGGATCTCGGCCTCCCACGGACTCGAACCGTCGATCCCTCCTTAGCGTCTCGTGTCGTCGGCATTGGATTGCACAACCGAAGGCGGCGTGTTGGAAGTGACGGGGTGGCTTCGCGGCGGCGGGCGAGGGCGTCGGTGAGGTACAGGACGTCTGATCGCCCGTCACCCGCCGCGCACGGTCAGCGGTCTGCTGACCGTGCCGTCTCCACGACGTGGGTGATCGAGGCGCTTGCGAATCCTGCGTAAGGTCTTATCCTCGAGCAGCGTCTCGTGTGTTGTGCCGGCGGCGGTGTGGTGAGTGCTGTTCGTCGAGAGCTGGGCGAGCTTGTTCTGGGCGGTTGTCCAGCCGCGCATCTCGCCGACGCTGGCGCTGACGACGGCGAGCGGCTTGCCGTTAAGGGTGTGCAGCGCCTTCGCTTCGTTGAAGATGGTCGGCAGCTGGAGGAGCTCGATCCGGTCGGCGCGCAGCTCGCGCGGCGAGGAGGCGAAGCTGCGGGCGGGGTTGCGGGCCTGTGGCGGCAGGGTGCCGTGCCCGCTCCCCAGCATCACCTTGCCCATTGCCGTGCGTGTGACGGTCGGCATGAGCGCATAGGCGCGCTTCATCATCGAGTAGTCGCGGGGGTACTCGGGCAGGTCGAACTGGTACGGGGTCGACGAGTCGATGAGGGCAACTCCGGCGATCTGGCTCGGGCACTGCTCGGCGTAGACGAGGGTGTAGGTGCCGCCGACGGAGTGTCCGGCGACGACATAGGGCGCCGGACATGCGCGGCCGCGAGGAGCGCGTGTGCGTCGGAGGCCATCTGCCGGCCGTCCTGTGCGGTGGCCGTGCCGCTACTCGATCCTTCTCCGGCTCGGTCGAACGAGCAGACGCGCGTGGCCGCCGACACGTTCGCCTCCACTGTCCGTCGAACTCGCAGAAGAAGATGCGTGCCCGGCGACGTCCTGGGGTGTCGGCGGGTCAGCGCGTGGCGGTGCAGCGCAGGTCTGCGTCTTGCGGGCCGATCCGGTACTGCGCGAGCGTGGGCGCGACGCCGGTAAAGCCGCTGCTGGTGCAGTTCTGCCGCGCCTGCGTGAGCGTGGCGTCGGTGCCGGCGACCCAGTCGGGCAGCTGGCCGTTGAAGGCCGTCGGTGTCGTCTGCGCCGTCAGCCCAGTGATGTCCTTCCACTGGGCGCTGGTGGAGTAGATCCCGATCGGACCGGTCGCGCCGGCGCTGCGCAGGCCGGCGATGAAGCCCTGCAGCGCGGCGATGTTGAGCTGGTACGTCCCGGCCCAGCTCG
>JBOGZX010000199.1:0-1645 GCA_050697615.1 Gaiellaceae bacterium | reverse complement strand
GCCATGTTCCGCGTCGCCGCATGCGCGATCCGGTCGCCGCCGATCGCGCGCCCCGCGACCAGCAGCCGCCGGACGCCGCGTGGCAGCATCGACCGGTACGGGATCTGCATGTAGCGGCCGGTCGTCGGCAGTACCAGCAGTCCGTACCCGTCGATGAACTCTGGGTAGATCCCGATTGCGTCCTCGAAGCGGCCCTCGCAGCGGACGTCGTCCTCGTTCAGGTTGTAGACCGCGTCGAGCTTGCGCGTGTCGCGGATCCCGATCGTCATCCCGAAGTTGCGCTGGTGTGCGTCGGCGCAGCCGGCGTGTAGCGCCGCAGCGCCTCGATCGCGGCAGCCGCCTGGCGCCGGCCCTCGATCTCGAAGCGCGTGAGGCTGCCCGGGTCGGTCCCGTCGCAACCAGCGCGGATACGGAGATGCCTGAGCGGCGATGCAGCCGCAGCGGGCCTGTCGCCGGCTGCGCGCGGCTAAGGGCTCACGCGCTGCAGCCTCAGCCGCTTGACCGTCGAGGTCGATCAGTGCGATCCGGGCGCCACGCTTGGATAGCTCCCGGGCGGTCGCACGGCCAAGACCGCTCGCGCCTCCGGTCAAGGCGACCACCGTTCTCACGCCGATGCTCATAGGCCCTTTCGCTCGTAGCTGTGGTGCGGCAATCTACCGCACCAACGTCGCCACTTCCGTCTTTCGGGCGGCACGGTCGAGGCTATCGACCCCCGTGCGCGACTCGGCCGTGGCCTAGTGGGCCAATCGGGTGGCGGGTGGTAGGTGGTAGAATCTGCTGTTCGTGAAGAAGACGAGCATCTACATCGAGCCCGACGTCGATGTCGCTCTCGCGCGACGTGCGGTCGCCGAGGGGACGACCAAGGCCGAGCTGATCCGGCAGGCGCTGCGCGACGCTGCCGGCCCCTCGCTCCGAGTCAAGCCTCAAGCGCGCGGGGCGTTTCGCGGTCCTGCCGACCTCGCGTCGCGTGCCGACGAGCACCTTCGCGAGTCAGGATTCGGCGAGCAGTGATCGTCGTCGATACGTCGGTCGTCGTCGCGTTTATGAACGCTGCCGACGACCATCACGCTACCGTCGCTGCCTGGCTCGACAGCGCGGATGATGATCTGGCCACGACGCCGCTGATCATCGCCGAGGTCGATCATCTCGTCGGTGCGCGGGGCGGCCCGACGGCGCGGCGGGCGCTTCGCCGGGACCTTGCCGCCGGCGCCTACCTGGTGGAATGGTGGCCGGGCGCGATCGCCTCGGTGGTCAAGACCGCCGAGCGGTACGCCGACACCGGGCTCGGGCTCGCGGACGCCTCGCTGGTCGCTCTCGCTGAGCGTCTCGCCACGCTCGAGGTCGCCACGCTCGACGAGCGACGCTTTCGCGTCGTGAGACCCCTGGCCGGCGGCAAGGCATTTCGGCTGCTACCGGCTGATGCGTGAGTCCGTAACGGGCGTCACTTGCCGACGGTCACGATGTTCGGGCGCTCAGCCGCAGCGCCTCGCAGCACCCCGTCGACCTGACCACCGGAGCCGGCTTGGACGAAGCGCTGGCCGGCTGCGAGGTCGTGGTCGACGCGAGCAGCGGCCAGAGCCCTCCGAGGTCACGGGCGGTGCTCGTCGACGGATCGCGCCGTCTGATCGAGGCCGAGGCGCGCGCC
>JBOGZX010000198.1:0-1804 GCA_050697615.1 Gaiellaceae bacterium | reverse complement strand
TCTCGTGATCAACCCGACGCTGCAGGAAGTCGAGGAGTCCGAGCTCGACCTGATCGTCGTCGGTACGAAGGACGGCCTGACGATGGTCGAGGCGGGCGCGAAGCAGGCGGACGGCGCAGTCGTCGTCCGAAGCGGCGAGACCGTGGTTCTCGGGACGGCGCAGGGCCGGACGGAGGCGCGCGAGGGCGCGGACTTCTTCCCGCTCACGGTCGACGTCGAGGAGCGCATGTACGCGGCCGGGAAGATCCCGGGCGGATTCTTCAAGCGGGAGGGGCGGCCCACCGAGCGCGCCATCCTCACCGCACGCATGACCGATCGCCCGGTGCGGCCGCTCTGGCCGAAGGGCTATCGCAACGAGACGCAGTGCGTCGCCACCGTCTTCTCGGCGGACATGGTGACCGCGCACGACATTCTCTGCATCAACGCGGTCTCGGCGGCGCTGACCGTCTCGCCGCTGCCGTTCCTCGGCCCGATCGGAGCCGTCCGGATGGGGCTGGCGGACGGGCAGCTGGTCGTCAACCCGACGCTGCAGGAGACCGCGGAGTCCGACCTCGACCTGATCGTCGTCGGTACGACCGAGGGCCTGACGATGGTGGAGGCGGGGGCGAAGCAGGTGCCCGAGGCGAAGCTGCTCGAGGCGCTCGAGATCGCGCACCGCGAGATCGTCAAGATCTGCGAGGCCCAGAACGAGCTGCGCTCGAAGGCCGGCAAGGCCAAGTGGCTCGATCCGGCGACGACCGAGCGGCTCGAGGGCGCGTACGGCCACGAGGTCTGGACGCGCATCCAGGAGCAGGGGATCCGCGAGGCCGGAGCGATCGTGGAGGAGATCGTCGCGAAGGAGGTCGGCGAGGCCACGATGAGCTCGACGCACGACGACGTCCTGCGTGAGCTCCAGACGCGCATGTCGCTCGCCCAGATCGTCGAGAAGCAGCGGTCGGTCGCCGTCGAGCAGCCGGTACGCGAGCAGTTCGAGGACGACCTGCGGGTGCTCACCGAGGCGGAGCAGGACTCGAAGGAGCTCAAGTCGGCCAAGCGCCGCATGCTCTTCGAGCGGATCGTCGACACGGTCCAGCTGCCGTTCCCCGTGGGCCCCGCGACGACCGACGGCGACCCGGTCGTCAAGGACGCGCTCACGAAAAGCTACGTCAAGAAGGCCTGCGAGTCGATCTACAAGAGCCTCGTCCGCCAGAAGATCGCGGTGGACAAGCGCCGTCCCGACGGCCGGTCGGAGGAGCAGATCCGCCCGATCGAGACGCAGGTCGGGGTCATGCCCCGCACCCACGGCTCGGGCCTCTTCACCCGCGGGCAGACGCAGATCATGACGCTGCTGACGCTCGGCACGGCGAAAGAGGGCCAGCGCATCGACGACCTGTCGCTCGAGCGCGACCGCCGCTACATGCACCACTACAACTTCCCGCCCTACTCGGTCGGGGAGACGGGTCGCATGGGCTCGCCGAAGCGGCGCGACATCGGCCACGGTGCGCTCGCGCAGCGGGCGCTCGAGGCAGTCATCCCGCCGGCGGAGGAGTTCCCGTACACGATCCGCATCGTCTCCGAGACGCTCGAGTCGAACGGCTCGTCGTCGATGGGATCGGTCTGCGGCTCGACACTCGCGCTGATGGACGCCGGCGTGCCGATCACGGCGCCTGTCTCGGGCATCGCGATGGGCCTCGTCAAGGAGGGCGACGACTACGTCATCCTCACCGACATCCAGGGTGCCGAGGACCATCTCGGCGACATGGACTTCAAGGTCGCCGGCTCGCGTGACGGGATCACCGCCCTGCAGATGGACATCAAGATCACC
>JBOGZX010000197.1:0-7876 GCA_050697615.1 Gaiellaceae bacterium | reverse complement strand
CATCAGCCCTGACCGAGTGTCTGACGCCGTCGGGCGTCTGACTGTCTCTTCGGTCTGCCGCCGGCGAAACCAAGTGTCGGAGACACCTTCGGTGTCAGACACTCCCTCTTCCACCCTCTCGCGCAGGGCGCCAGACGCGCGGCTCCCGCCGGCGTCCGGGGGCGGTCGCGAGCACCGAGCCTGCGAGCACGAGCGCGAAGCCGATCGCCATCCCGCCGGTGAAGGCCTCGCCGAGGATGCTCACGCCGAGTACCGCCGCGACGGCGGGGTTGACGTACGTGATCACCGTCGCGCGCACAGGCCCGGTCTCGGCGATCAGCTGGAAGAAGAGGAGGAACGCGAGCGCCGTGCAGACGACCGCGAGCGCGGCGACCGAGGTGTCGGCCTTCCACGACGGGAAGGTGGCCGGCAGCGAGAAGGCAGCGAACGGCGCATACGCGACCGCCGCGAGCCCGAGCGACCCGGCGACGACGCCGAGCGGGGGCGCGCCGCCGAGCCAGCGCGCCAGCACGATCGGGCCGATCGCGTACCCGACGACCACGACGGCCAGCTCCGCGAGCGGCAGCGCACCCGCTCCCTGCACGTCGAGGCCGACGAGCGCGGCGACGCCTCCGATGCCGACCAGCAGGCCTGCCCAGCGGCGGGTGCCGTGGCGCTCGCGCTCGCCGGTGAACGTCGTCACGAGCGCGCCCACCAGCGGCACCGCCGCGATCAGCAACCCCGTCAGCGAGCTCGAGAGCTTCGTCTCGGCGCGCGCGAGCAGCCACCACGGAACGACGATCTCGGCCGCGGTGTAGGCGAGCAGCGGCCGCCAGAACCGGAGCAGCGGCCGCAGCTCGCCACGCCACGCCGCAATCGGCATCAGGAGCAGCGCGGCGAGGCCGGTCCGCGCGAACACGAGCGTCACGGGAGTGAGCTCGCGCACGGCGACGCGGATCAGGAGATACGGAACGCCCCAGATAACGCACATCGCCGCGAACAGCAGCCAGCCGCGGCGGGTCATGCCCCTTCTCTAGCAGTTCGGGATCAGGCCGCGCCGTCGCGGGAGCCGACCCGCTCCACGACGACCTGCGGAACCCGCGCGTGCGGCGAGAGACGCAGGCACATGCGCACGACCTCGGCGCAGTCGGACGGCTTGATCATCTCGTCGGGCTCGATGCCGGACCACTCGGCCATCGGCGTGTCGACGAACCCGGGGCAGATCGCGACCGCGCGCACGCCGTCGGCGTCGAGCTCGGCGTTCTGGGAGCGCGTGAGAGCGATGATCGCCGCCTTCGTCGCCCCGTAGACGGTCAGGCCCGGCGTGGCGGTCGTGCCCGCGATCGACGCCAGGTTGACGATCCAGCCGCGCGACCTCCGCAGGTGCGGGATCGCCTCGCGCGACACGATCAACACGCCCCGGAGGTTGACGCCGAGCTGCAGGTCGATGTGCTTCGTCTGAAGCGACTCGACGGTGCCGGCGATCCCGAGGCCCGCGGAGTTGACGAGCACGTCCATGCCGCCGTACCGCTCGGCGTGCTCCGCGACGACGCGGACGCAGTCCTCCTCGCGGGACAGGTCGGCCGCGAGCGCGTGCGCGCCGAGCTCGGCCGCTGCGGCCTCGATCTTCTCGCGCGTCCGCGATGCGAGCGTCAGGTCGTAGCCCTCGTCGCGCAGCATCCGCGCGATCGCGAGCCCGATCCCCGACGAGCCTCCCGTGACGAGCGCGCTCGGCATGAGCCGAGCCTAAAGGAGAACCGAACCCGGGGGCGAAACAGGCGACGTACCACGTTCCTCTCCCCAGTGTGGCGGCGGCTTCGGGCCGCCGCTGCCCTTTAGTCTGCAGGAGTGAAGCTCACCGACCTCGCGACGGCGGGCGGCTGCGCGGCGAAGTACTCGGCAGCGCGGCTCGAGGAGCTGCTGCGCGGCTTCGTCCCCGTGGACGCCGAGAACCTGCTCGTCGGCCTCGACCCAGCGGACGACGCCGCCGTGTACCGGCTCGACGACGAGCGGGCGCTCGTGTTCACGATCGACTTCTTCCCGCCGATCGTCGACGATCCCGACGACTTCGGCGCGATCGCCGCGACCAACGCCCTCAACGACGTCTTCGCGATGGGAGGCTCGCCGCTGCTCGCGCTTTCCGTCGCGGCGCTGCCGGAGGAACTTCCCACCGAGACCGTCCGCGCGATCTTCGAGGGGGCCGAGCGCCAGGTGCGGGCGGCGGGGGCGATCCTCGCAGGCGGCCACACGATCCGCGACGCCGAGCCGAAGTACGGCCTCGCCGTCGTCGGAACCGTCCCGCTCGGCGGCATCTGGCCGAAGTCGGGGGCACGGGCCGGCGACGCGCTTTTCCTCACGAAGCCGCTCGGTACCGCGCTCGTGCTCGGCGGCGCCCCACGCGGCCTGGCGGATCGCGACGACGCGGTGCGGTGGATGCGCACGCTGAACCGCGAGGCGGCCGACACGTTGCGTCCGTTCGAGCCGAACGCGGTCACGGACGTCACCGGGTTCGGGCTCCTGGGCCACGCGCACGAGATGGCCGTGCGCAGCGGCGTCGAACTGCGGATCGACGCGTCGAGGCTGCCGGCACTGCCGGGCGCCCTCGAGTCGGCACGCGCGGGCGTCTCCACCGCGGGCACGCGCTCGAATCGCGAGTACGCACGCGTCGAGGTCGGAGACGTCGCACCCGAGCTCGTCGAGCTCGCGTACGACCCGCAGACCTCGGGCGGGCTCCTCGTCGCGCTGCCGAAGGATCGCGCGCCGGCGCTCGAGGCCGAGTTTGCCCGCGCCGGGCTGTTTCTCGCGCGGATCGGCGTCGTCGCCGACGGCGTCGGCCTGACGCTCACGTAGCGGGTCGTGTTCCGATCCCGAAGGCGGCTACAGTTCCTCCGTGAACGCAAGCGCGCAGCCGCTCGCCCGCCTGCGGGGAGCGGCGCTCTCGCTGGAGGGCTTCCGGCGGTTGGCGTGGGCGAACGTCGCCATGCTGATCGTGATCGTCGCCACCGGTGCAACCGTCCGGCTCACCGGCTCGGGACTGGGCTGCGAGCACTGGCCCGGCTGCCAGGTACATCACTTCGAGCCGAAGAGCTACCACTCGTACATCGAGTTCTCGAACCGTGTCGTCGCCGCGTTCACGATCCTGGTGACACTGATCACGCTGGGCGGCGCGCTGTTCGCGGGCGTGTCGTCGCGGCTCAGGTGGCTCGCCGCCGTGATCTTCATCGGCACGCTCGCGCAGGCGCCGCTCGGCGCGCTCACCGTCTACTCGCACCTCAACCCGTACATGGTGATGAGCCACTTCGTGCTGTCGCTGGTCGTGCTCACGCTCGGGGTGCTGCTGGCCGTCGAGGTGGGGCGGCGCCGGACGACGGTGGCGCCGACGCTGGTCAAGCAGTGCGCGGCGGTCGTCGGAGTCGCCGCCTGCGTGCTCGTCGCGAGCGGCACGCTCGCCACGGCCGCCGGGCCGCATCCCGGCAGCGCCGTCGTGCGCCGCCTCTGGTCGTTCGAGCCCGCGGTCTACTGGCACGTGCGCGCCACCGCGGTCTTCGGCGTGTCGTTCGCGTTGCTCCTCGTCTGGCTGATCCGGAACCGGAGCCCGCACTTGCGCGGCGCGCTCGTCCTGCTCGGCCTGCTGGCGACGCAGATGACGGTGGGCGAGGTCCAGTACCGCACGCACCTTCCCTGGTGGCTCGTGCTCGTGCACGTGACGCTCGCCGCGACCGTGTGGGCGACCGTGACAGCGTTCGTCGTCCGTATCTGGCGGCCCGCAGCAGCCGCATAGGATGGGTCGATGGCCGACGAGCTTCGGATCGACTCGCGCCCCGAGCTCGAGCGCCCCGTCCTGATCGCCGCGTTCCGCGGCTGGAACGACGGCGGCCAGGGCGCGTCGCTCGCCGGGGCGTACCTTGCGCAGGCGTGGGCGGCCGAGCGGTTCGCCGAGATCGACGCGGAGAGCTTCTACGACTTCCAGGCGACCCGGCCGATGGTTTCGCTGGCAGGCGGCGAGCAGCGGCAGGTCGACTGGCCGGAGAACACGTTTCTGCACGCGCCGATGCCCGGCGGTGGGCGCGACGCGGTGATCCTCCTCGGCGTCGAGCCGAACCTGCGCTGGCGCACGTTCTGCGAGCACGTGACCGGGCTTGCGAGCGACCTGCGCGTCGAGCTCGTGATCACGCTGGGCTCGCTGCTCGCCGACGTGCCGCACACGCGGCCGGCGCCGGTCACGGGCAGCGCGAACGACCCGGAGTTGATCGACCGCCTGGGGCTTCAGGCGTCCCACTACGAGGGGCCGACGGGCATCGTCGGCGTGCTGCACGACGCGTGCAGCCGGGCGGGCCTTCCGTCCGCGAGCCTGTGGGCGGCCGTTCCGCACTACGTGTCGCTGACCCCGTCGCCGCGTGCGGCGAAGGCGCTCGTCGACCGGCTGGCCGAGCTGCTCGACGCGGACGTCGACACGGGCGAGCTCGACGAGGCGGCCGACTCCTACGCACAGCAGGTCTCGGAGGCCGTCGCGTCCGACGCGGAGACGGCGTCGTACGTCGAGGAGCTCGAGCGCCGCGTCGACGAGCTGGCGGAGGAGGCCGACCTGCCGTCGGGCGACGCGATCGCGGCCGAGCTGACGCGCTACCTGCGCGAGCGTGAGAACGGCGGCGGCGACGGCGGCGACGTCGCCCGCGAGCAGTAGCAGCCCCCGCTACCCGAACGTGAACGAGTACGCCTGCACGCCGGGCGAGAATCGCAGCTCGAGCACCGCGTCGGCGACCTGCTTCGACGAGCGCGCCGTGTAGAGCCGTTCCGCGCTCACCCTGATCGTCCCCGCCGGCTTCCCGTCGACGAGCACGTGCACGGTGCCGTGCCCGCCGAGCACGATGTAGACGTCCTCGGCGTGGAAGTGCATCCGAAGGCGGGCGTCGGAGACCGCGACGATGCGCTCGGCGCCGAGCTGCCAGCGGCCGCTGTAGGCGAGGCCGTTCTGCGGCACCGACGCCGGGAACGTGTACTCCGCCGTCGCGTTCGGATGGAGCGTCGAGCCGACGTAGCGGTCGATCCGGGCGTATCCGAGATAGGTCTCCGGCGACAGGAGCTCCGTCGGCGTCGCGTCGGCCGTGTGTCGCGCCGCCGGCCCGTTCGTTCCGAGCAGCCTGCGGATCAGCGCCTCGGTCTCCCCGTACTCGCCCTCGCCGAAGCTCGTGTGCCGCACGTGCCCGCTCCGGTCGATCAGGTACTCCGCGGGCCAGTACTGGTTGGAGTAGTTGTCCCAGGTCTTGTAGCGGTTGTCCTGCACGACCGGGTAGTGGATTCCGAGCCGCTTCACGGCCGCGCGCACGTTCGACGAAACGTGCTCGAACGCAAACTCCGGCGTGTGCACCCCGATGATCTCGAGCCCCTTGTCGTGGTAGGCCGCGTACCACGACTCGAGGTGCGGCAGCGTGCGGAGGCAGTTGATGCACGAGTACGTCCAGAAGTCGACGAGCACGACCTTGCCGCGCAGCTCCCGGAGCGTCAACGGCTTCGAGTTGACCCAGTCTCCGTCGGCGTGGATCGCCGGCGCGACGCCGTAGTCGGGAAGGCCGCCGGCCGTCTTCTTGACAGCCGCGAGCGCCGTGCCGCCGCCGCGCACCTTCGCCAGCTCGCGCTTCGCCGTCGAGCTCGCCTCGACCTTGTTCTGCAGGAAGGTGGTGTACCCGGGCGTGAGCTGTGCCAGGTGGTCGTCGAGGTGGAAGACGAGCCCCAGCGCGACGAGCGCGATCAGCGTGCCCGACGCCAGCCGCACGGCCTGTGCCCGGCTGCGCACCCTCGCCGCCGCGCCCCGGCCGCCGTAGGCGATCAGCAGCATCGGCAGGGCGGCGCCGATCGCATACGCAACCGTGAGCAGGAACGCCCGCAGGCCCACGTCGTTGTTCGCGGCGATCACCGTGACCGTCGCGAGCACGGGACCCGCGCACGGGACGAACACGAGCCCGAGCGCGATCCCGAACACGAAGCCGCCGCCGACGTTGCCGGGGCGGAAACGCGAGAACGCGGCGAGCGGCCGCTCCACCAGCAGCGCCGCCCGCGGATACAGCAGCGTGGCGGCCGTCACGAAGAGCAGCGCGATCGCGAGGTTGCGCAGGAGATCCTCCGGCAGCCCGAGCTTGTCGAGGATCCACGCGGCGAACAGCGTGAAGACGCTGAAGCTCGCCACGAGCCCACCGACGATCCGAAGCGGCTTGCGTCCGGCTGCGCCGCCCGCCAGCAGGATCGGCAGGACGGGGAGCACGCAGGGCGAGACGGCGGTGACGATGCCTGCGACGAGCCCGATGCCGAGGAGCAGGAGCACTGGCGTACTGACCAGTGTGGCGGAAGAGCGTTACGCGGCGTCTTCGGCGCGAGCCGGTGCGGGCTCCGGTTCCGGCGCGGCCGATCCGTCGCCGTTCGCCGCGGCGTCCACCGGCTGCTTCCTGCGCCGCCGCCGCCGCTTCTTCAGCGCCGGCTGCGGCTCGCCACCCTCGACCGTCTGCGGAGCCTGAGCCTGCAGCTCCGCCGCCCCCTGCGTCTTCTTCTTGCGCCGCCGTCGCTTGCGGGCGCGCGTCGCGCCGGTCTTCGGCTGCGGGAGGTTGTCCGCGATCCAGCCGGCCACCTCCTGGATCGCGCCGAGCCGCTCTCGGGCGGCGTCGAGCAGCTGCGTTGCGCGCGGCGTGTATCCCTCGGCGGAGGCGAGCAGCGCCGCGCCGACTTCCTTCGGCATCTCGAGCGCGGCGTTGACGAGCTTGGCCGCGTTCTCCTCGTGGCGGTGGCCGCGTGAGTTTGCGAGCGCGCCCAGCAGCCGCTTCGCGTCGGGATACTCATGCGAGGCCTTGCGGTCGAGTTGCTTGCGGACGGCACGCGACAGGCGCCATGTCCAGCGCGCGAGGATCTGGTCCGGCGCGTCGGGCTTCGAGTCGGCGATCGCGCGCAGCATGATCCGCACGCCCGCGGCGCGGTCCTTCTCCCACGGCGGCGCCTGCGTGACGAGCGTGACGAGGTCGTCGAAGCTTGCGCGCTCGACGCGCATCGACACGCGGTCGGCGAGCGCGATCAGCCGCAGTCGACGGTTCGGGTTCTCGGCTGCGCAGGTCGACAGGAACCGCTCCATCGCGCGCTTCGACGCCCCGCGGGCGGTCAGCTTCTCGACGAACGCCGCGCGCTCCTCGAAGCGCAGCTGGCGGCCCGCGATCTCGCCCCAGAACTCCTGCTCGTCCTCGTCCAGGAACTTCGGGTCGACGCGCTGCCACTCGCGGGCGATCACGACCTTGCGGCGCAGCACGTCCGGCGTCACCGGGACGAGCCAGTTCGCGGGCGTGAGCTTCCGCCGGGCGCGCCGCTGCATGCGCCGCCGCGGGGCCGGCGTGACGCGCGCACCTTCGCGGTAGAAGTCGGCGTCGAGCAGCGAGTGCAGCGACACGACCCGCTCGTTGTGGGTCGCCGCCTTGGGCGTGAAGTCGACGACGATGCCCGCCTCCTTGCGCGGATGGATGCGCATGATGCGTCCGATCCGCTGCTGGTAGACGCGCTTCGACGCCGTCGGCGCGAGGTGCATGACGATCGTCGCACGCGGCGAGTTCCAGCCTTCGGCCAGCAGCATCGCGTTGATCAGCACGTCGATCTCCCCGCGCTCGTAGGCGGCCAGGATCTCGGCGAGCTTCACGGGCGGCGTACGACCCGACACCGCCTCGGCCTTGACGCCCGCCGCGCGGAACGCGGTCGCGAGGTTGTAGGCGTGGTCGACACCCGCGGCATAGACGATCCCCGGCGTGTCGCCGAACCGCTCCCGGTAGAGCGTCGCGGCGGCCATGTTCAGCGCCTCGTGGTCGAGCGCGTCGGCGAGTGCGCGCTCCTCGAAGTCTCCGCCGACGATCGGCACCTGGTTGATCGCCGC
>JBOGZX010000196.1:0-1721 GCA_050697615.1 Gaiellaceae bacterium | reverse complement strand
TTGCAGAGCTCGCGTGGGCCGGCGACACCGTCGCGCACGGCGGCGTGGCCTCCGCGCTCGACGCGACGACGTGCACGCTCGGCGGGTTCGTGCGATACCGGGAGCCGGAAGGCGGCCGCCGGCTGCGGGCGGGGCCGTTGACGCTGGTGGTCGCCGACACGAGAGTGGCCGCGAGCACGGCCGCCGTGAACGCGAGCGTACGAGCGCTGCTCGCCGACTCTCCGGGACTCCACCGCCACTTCCGCGAGATCGGCCTGCTCGCCGAGGAGGCTGCGGTCGCCGCCGAGCGAGGACGCCTCGACCGACTCGGCGATCTGATGAACCTCAATCAGCTCGTGCTCGAGCGCCTCGGCGTCTCCTGCAGCGAGATCGACGCGCTGGTCGCGGCAGCGCTGGACGCAGGCGCCGTGGGCGCGAAGCTGTCCGGCTCCGGGGGAGGCGGAATCGTAGTTGCCCTCGTCGAGCCCGCCGATGCAGCAGCGGTCGCCAACGCCATGGAGGAAGCGGGCGGATCCGCGCTCGTCACACACGTCAGCGGCGACGGCACTCGGGTGGACTCCGCCCTGGCGCCGTCTCCGGTCTAGCCGGTTTGGAACGAAGGAGCAGTCGTTTGCAACAGGAGCAGATCGTCTCAAAGGAACATCAGACGGCGATCCCGGCAGGGCGCGTTGTTGACCTGACTCACGACCTCCTGCCGGGGGAGGAGCAGTACACGCTCGAGGTTTCGAGGCGCGGCGAGCGCCAGGGCGCCGAGGGAGACATCATGAGCAGCGTCTACATGTGGTCCCACGTCGGGACGCACGTCGAAGCTCCACTTCACTTCCTCAGTGCGGGCGGCGACTCCGCCTCGATCCCGATCGAACGCCTGATGGGACCGGCGATCGTCCTCGACTTCCGGCACAAGCAGGTCAACGAGGCGATCGAGCGAGACGAGCTCGCGGCGGCAGGCGACATCGAGGTCGGCGATCGCGTTCTCATCCTGACCGGCCGTGACGACCAGTACCGCACACCCGCCTCCCACGACCGTCCGTACCTGACCGAGGAGGCGGTGACGTGGCTCGTTCACGACCGCCGGATCTCTTGCCTCGGGACGGATAGCTCCGGCTTCGAGGTCCGCGGCGGCCGCGAATCCCACCCGAACCATCGGATTCTCAACAACGCCGCCGTGCCGGTGCTGGAGTGCCTGACGGGCCTCCAGGAACTGCGGCACCAGCGGGTCTACCTGATCGCGTTGCCGATACCCGTTGTTGGTCTCGACGCATCGCCCGTGCGGGCGGTCGCCGTCGATCCGGACGAGGAGGCCCCCGCCGTTGGCGCGTAAGCTGCGAATCGGCGCCGCGCTGTTCAACGGCGACCACGCCCGCCTCGGAGCGGAGATCGAGCGGATCGAGGCGGCAGGCATCGATTTCGTGCACATGGACGTGTTCGACGGCCGCCTCGTACGAGGCCTGGCCTTCTCGCCGCGAACGCTCGCCGCGCTGAGGCCGCTGAGCACCCTCCCGTTCGAGGTTCACCTCGTCGCCGACCGTCCGGAGGAGTGGCTTGCAGACCTCGCCGGAGCCGGCGCCGACCTGGTGCTCGTGCACGTCGAGGGCGCCACCATGCTCTACGAAACCCTCTTCTCGGTTCGTGAGGCGGGGATGCGGACGGGCATCGCCGTCGGGCTCGCCACTCCCCTCGACACCATCGGGGCCGCACTTCCCTTCGTCGACGCCGTGCTC
>JBOGZX010000195.1:0-2274 GCA_050697615.1 Gaiellaceae bacterium | reverse complement strand
GATCCGGTTCGGTGCGGCACGCTGTATCGGGCGCAGCGCGACCGCTTGCCTCGGCGACCTGGAAGCCTTCGTAGCGCAGCGCCGTCGCGACTGCACCGGCCGGCCGGGCGTTCACTCGAGCCAGCCGTGCCAGGCCGACGCGAGCGGCAGCGTGACTGCAGCGAGCACGACACCCGCGACGAGCACTGCCAGGACGAGCAGCCGCCGCGAACCGGCGCCGGCGAGCGTCGCCCGAGGTCGCCACTCAGCCGCCACCAGCGGCGGCACGCGGCGCAGGTAGGCGAGCACGTGCACGCCCGTCGCGGCCAGCCAGACGACGAAGCTGACCTTGTGCAGCCCGACCACGAACCCGCCGGGAGGGCCGGTCGCGAGCAGGTAGACGCCGCTCGCGAACAGGACGAGCGTGGAGAGGACGACCAGCGGTGCGAGCAGGCGCAGCAGAAGGTGCGGCGGGCCTTTGCTGCGGTAGACGGGGCTGCCGGTGTAGTAGCGGGCGAAACGGTAGCCGGTACTCGCGAGCTTGAGCGCGACCGGCGGGATCAGCAGCATGCCGACGAACACATGCACCGACAGCAGCGGCCGCAGAAAGAGGATCGTCACGCCCTCGACTGCCAGGAGAAGAACGAGGACGGCGGCGGTGGAGGCGGTCAGGCGCTCGTTACCGGCGGTGCCGCCGCCGCGCCCGCCGGCCCGTACCAGCCGCGCGGAGGAGCGAACAGCAAACGGTGAGGCGCGCATGGCCGGGCGACGCTAGCCGCGCCGCCTTGGAGAGCGATTAGAGCGAGGTCTGGTCGGGATCTAATCCGCTTCTAACGCCGGCCGGGGCACACTAGCCGCATGCGGATCCTGGTCGTCGAGGACGAGGCGAAGATCGCCGGGATGCTGCGGCGCGGGTTGAGCGAGGAGGGTCACGCGGTCGATGTCGCGAGCCGGGGCGAGGACGCGCTCTGGCGGGCGCGGGCACATCGCTACGACGCGATCCTGCTCGACGTGATGCTGCCGGGAATGGACGGCTTCGAGACCTGCCAGGCTCTCCGTTCTGCGGGTGTGTGGGCGCCGGTGCTGATGCTGACCGCCCGTGACGCGGTCGAAGATCGGGTCGCCGGGCTCGACGTCGGCGCTGACGACTACCTCTCGAAGCCGTTCTCCTTCGCGGAGCTGCTCGCCCGTCTGCGCGCCCTGCGCCGCCGGGAGCCGAAGGAGCGGCCAACGGTCCTAGAGGTCGGCGACCTGCGTCTCGACCCGGCCACCCGCGAAGTGATACGCGACGGCGCGCCGGTCGAGCTGTCGGCGAAGGAGTTCGCGCTGCTCGAGATCTTGATGAGCCGTGCGGGTGAGGTGCTCTCCCGCTACCAGCTGCTCGAATACGCGTGGGACGGCGACTACGACAACCGCTCGAACGTCGTCGACGTCTACATCTCCTACCTGCGCAGCAAGATCGATCGCCCGTTCGGGCGGCATTCGATCGAGACGGTGCGCGGCGCCGGCTACCGGCTGCGCACCGACGGCGGATGCTGAGCCGACTCCCCATCCGCGCGCGGCTCACCCTCACCTTCGCCGCGGTGATGGCCGTCGTGCTCGTCGGCACCGGCCTCTTCGTCTACCTGCGCGTCTCCAGCTCGCTCGACCATACGCTCAACCAGGATCTGCGCGCCCGCGCCGACGACGTCAGCGCGCTCGTCCGCCAGCCGCCTGCCGGCGGCGACCAAGGCGACCTCGGCCACGAAAGCCCGGGCCAGCTGCTCGCCGCCGACGGACGCGTGCTGCGCGGCTCCCCTCGCACACCGCTTCTGACCCGCGCCCAGCTCACGCAGGCACAAGACGGCACCCTGATCACGCAGATCCGCACGATCCCTGGCTTCGATGAGGGGAGCTGGCGGCTGCTCGCACGCCCGATCGAAGACAGCGTCCCAGCCACCGTCGCCGTGGTCGCCGCCTCGCTCGAGCCGCGCGAGGAAGCACTCCACCACCTGCTCGTCCAATTGCTGATCGGCGGCCCCGCCGCCCTGCTGCTCGCCTCGCTCGCCGCCTATGCACTGGCGGCTGCGGCGCTACGGCCGGTCGAGGCGATGAGCCGCAAAGCGGCCGCGATCTCGCTCAAGGGCGACGACCAACGCCTGCCGGTCCCACCCACGCGCGACGAGATCGCCAACCTCGGCGAGCGCCTGAACGAGATGCTGGCCCGGATCGAGGCCGCCCTCCAGCACGAGCGGCGCTTCCTCGCCGACGCAAGCCACGAGCTGCGCACCCCGCTCACGGTCCTCACCGGCGAGC
>JBOGZX010000194.1:0-5662 GCA_050697615.1 Gaiellaceae bacterium | reverse complement strand
GCGCTTCCGACGCCGCTCCTCGACGATGCGCCGCACGTCGAACCGATCCCCCCGCACTACCAGCGCGGCATCGGCCCGTTCCTGTTCGAGCCATTTGCCCGCCACACCGCCGAGCGGATCCGGGCGCGCGCGCCGAAGACCGTGCTGGAGACCGCGTGCGGCACCGGACTCGTCACGCGGCGGCTGCGCGAAGCGCTATCCCGCGATGCGCTGCTCGTCGCGTCCGATCCCGACGAGCGCATGCTCGCAGTCGCGCACCGCAGCGTCGGCACCGCGGCCAGCGTCGGGTGGACCCGCGCGGACCTGTGCAAGCTGCAGTTCGGCGACGGCGACTTCGACGCGGTGGTCTGCCAGTTCGGGCTGATGTTCGCCGCCGACAAGCTCGCCGCCGTGCGCGAGGCGCGCCGGGTGCTGCGGCCCGGTGGCAGCTTCCTGATCACGACCTGGGCGCCGCTCGATCGCAACCAGGTGGTCGCGCTCGTCGATCGCACGCTCGGCGCGATGTTCCGCAGCGATCCGCCGCCGCACACCGCGCAGGCGGCGTTCAGCGACGGCGACCCCGACCTGCTGAGCGATCTGCTGATCGGGGGCGGGTTCCAGGACGTGGTGGTCGATGTGGTCGAGAAGGCGACGAGCGGGCCGAGCGCGCACGAGCTCGCGG
Source organism: Gaiellaceae bacterium (assembly GCA_050697615.1). Taxonomy (GTDB): domain Bacteria; phylum Actinomycetota; class Thermoleophilia; order Gaiellales; family Gaiellaceae; genus PALSA-600. Next base: position 5,001 of record JBOGZX010000194.1, on the reverse strand, counting down.
CCGGGCTGATCGAGGGCTATCCGCTGATCGACGAGATCCGGCTACACGGTCAGGCCCGGCTGTCCGCGGCGATCAGCGCCGTCGCCGCGGCGATCCGCCGGCAGTTCGGCGACGCGCCGGTCCGCGCCCGGATCACCGCGCTGGTCGCATCGGCGGTCGCGTGAGGGCGGCGTGAAGCTGGCCGGCAGCGCGACCGGTCTGGACTGTCAATGCCGCGTAACGCGGCACGTCTGGGTGCGTGCCATCGTCATGACGAGTCCATCCAACAAGAGATCTTCACTGGGTTCATCCAGCGCCGCGCGCGCAAAGGTCGTGTGATCCCCTGCCAACCCAGGGGAGAACACATGCATCGGAACCATCTACCGCTGTCCCTCTTGATGCTCCTCGCGCTGTCCGCGTGCCTCGACCCGTCGACGTCACCGCGCAGCTCGCCCGCGACCTCGGCGACCTCCCAGGCGCTGACCTCCTGCAGCGACGACTGCGACTGCACGTTCGGGGAGTACTGCCGAGATCACGTATGTACGGTGGCATTCAGTCCATGGCCGCAGTGCTTTTGCGCGGCCCGCGACTGCGCCGCTGGCCAGGTCTGTGCCGGGGGATTCTGCGCATCGCAGTGCAGCAACGACTGCGACTGCCCGCATGACTATCACTGCTCGGCCGGGCAATGCCTGCTCGATTTCGGACCGTTCCCGGCGTGCTCGTGCACGCTGCGGGACTGCGCCGACGGTCAGACCTGCATGAACGGGAGCTGCAGCGCCGGCACGGGCGGCGGTGGCGGTGGTGGCGGCGGCGGCGGCGGCGGCGGCGGCGAGGCCGCCGGTGGGAGCAAGAAAGCCGCCGAGGCGTAACCGCCGGCGCGTCGCGCGCGCCCCCCGTCTCACGATCTCTCCCCGTCTCGCGATCTCTCCCCGTCTCGCGCTCGGCTCCGGTCTCGCGCTCGGCTCCGTCTCACGGTCGGCTCCGGTCTCGCGCTCGGCTCCGGTCTCACAATCGTTCCGATCGCGTCACCCACTCGTCACCGGTTCCGTGAGATGCTGGCGACCGGATCCCCGGGTGGGTGGGGGTTCGGGACGGCGGGTTGGGCGGCGGATTGGGGAAGGCGCATCCAGTCCGGGCCGGGACACGGCCCGTTGCTACCAGGGCTTGCGGAAGCGGCGACGCCCGGCGAGCGCTTCGAGCGCGAGCAGCAGCACCACCGAACCGGCGACCGCGAGCAGGAACGGTCCCAGGCGCCAGCCGAACCGGGAGCCGTGTCCGAGCAGGACGTTGCCGATCGCGCCGCCGATGAACGCGCCGACGATCCCGACGGCGATCGTGGGAAGGCAGCCGATCGCCTGCCGCCCCGGTGTCACGGCCCGGGCTACGAGGCCTGCGAGCAGGCCGAAGAGCACGATCGAGACGATCCCCACGGGCCGACCCTACTGGAGCACGTGACCGATCACGCAGCCGGGGCCGAAGGGGTCCGTCGGCGGCTGCGGCGCGGACTTTCCAAGGAACATCGCGATCGTGGCCGGGTTGTCCTCGCTGGGGCTGCCGGTGCCGTTCCCGCCGAAGTCGCCGCCGAGCCTGCAGTGCACCGAGCTCGAGCTCGACGAGCGGAACTTCACCCAGCCGAGCTGCACGAGCTGTCCCGCCGACAGGTCGGTCGTCAGCGGCTTCGCAAGCGAGCCGCCCGAGAACGGCATCCGCACGAGCACGCCCGGCGAGGTGAACTTCGACGTGACCGCGTTCATCACGGCCTGCTGGCGCGCGCCGCGCGTGATGTCGTTCTCGGCGGGGTCGAGGACGTTCTCTCGGATCCGCGAATAGATGAGGGCGCGCTCGCCGTTCATGTGCTGGGTGCCCTTCTGGAACCGCCAGCCCGGCCAGCGGTCGCAGCGCGCCTGTGTCGGATAGGGACAGTCGAAGCGGTTCGAGCGGATCGGCCTCGGCACGTTCACGTCGATGCCGCCGAGTGCGTCGATCAGATCCTTGAAGTCGGCGAAGTTGACGACGACGACGTGGTCGATCGCAAGGCCGGTGAACTGGTGGATCGTCCTGATTGCAAGCGCAGGGCCGCCGATCTGGAAGGCCGCGTTGATCTTCTGGGTGGTCGAGCCGGGAATCGGCACCTCGAGGTCCCTCGGGATCGAGAGGTAGTAGAGGCGGTGGTGGGAGGGGTCCGTGCGGAGCAGGATGATCGAGTCCGAGTGACGGTCTCCCTCCCGTCCGCTGACGGCCGCGTTGTCGGTGCCGAGCAGGAGGATCGTCGTCGAGTGCGAGAGCAGGAGCCCGTTCTGCTTCGAGAGCGCGAGCTTCGCGTTCTGGTCGAGACGCTTGTCGGCGTCCGAGACGCCGCCCGAGAACGCAAACCAGCTCGCGACGCCCCAGACGACGATCAGGACGATCACCAGGACGGCGACGACCGCGATCCGGCGTCCCCAGTGAGCCTTGCGCGGCCCTGTCGGGGCACCCGGCCCGCGGTAGTCGGGCTGCTTCTCGGCGCGGCCGGACGACCCGTCACGCTGCCTCCCGGCGGGACGCGCGGTCGGGCTCGGGACCTTGCCCTTCGCGCGGCCGCCCCGGTAGACGCGATACGGCTTGTCTTCGCGCGGCATCCGGCGAGTTACGTTACCGACCGATGTCGAAGGCGAACAGCGTGATCGGGGTGGATCTCGGCGGGACGAAGATCCTCGCAGGAATCGTCGACGCGAACGGCGTCGTCCACGAGACCACCGAGCAGCCGACGGTCACGACGTCGCAGGACGCTCTGCTGGACGAGATCGCCGCCGCCGTGCGTACGCTTCCAGCCGAAGGCGTCTCGGCGGTCGGCTTCGGCGTACCGTCCAGAATCGATCAGCGCACGGGCATAGCGCTGGGGGCGGTCAACATTCCCCTGCACGAGGTCGATTTCCGCGGCGAGATGGCCCGGCGTCTCGGGTTGCCGGTGGTCGTCGAGAACGACGCCGGAGCCGCCGCCTACGGTGAGTTCCGGCTCGGTGCCGGCCGCGGCACCCGGGATCTCGTGATGCTGACCCTGGGCACCGGCGTCGGGGGCGGCGTCGTGATCGGCGGCTCGCTGTTCCACGGCTGGGCCGAGCTCGGTCACATGGTGATCGTCGCCGACGGCGAGCCCTGCCAGGGCTCCTGCACAGGACGCGGTCACGTCGAGTCGTACTGCTCCGGGTCGGCCGCCGAACGGCTCGCGCGCCGCGAGCTGGGGCCGAACGGAACAGCGCGCGAGCTCGTACGGCTCCGTCACGCGTCGCTCGCCGGGATCGGCCATCTCCTCGGCGTGGCGATCGGGACGCTCGTCAACGTCTTCAACCCCCAGGCGGTCGTGATCGGCGGGGGCTTCGGCGTCGCCGCGTTCGAGCTGCTGGTGCCGGCGGCACGTGACGCCCTGCTCGTCGAGGCGCTCGCGCCGGCGGGCGGCGAGCTCGAGCTTCGCCCCGCGGAGCTCGGTGCGACGGCCGGGCTGATCGGCGCAGGGCTGCTCGCGCTCGAGATCGACCGATGAGCCTCGCGGTCTGCGCGACCCCGATCGGAAATCTCGAGGACGTGACCCTGCGGGTGCTGGCCGAGCTTCGCGACGCCGACGTCGTGCTCGCAGAAGACACCCGCCGTACGCACGGTCTGCTCGTCCGCCACGGAATCTCGGCCAAACTCGTCTCCTACCACGAGCACAACGAGGCCGCACGGGTCGCGGAGCTGCTGCCACGTCTCGAGGCCGGCGAGCGCGTCGCGCTGGTGTCGGACGCCGGGCTGCCGGGAATCTCCGACCCGGGGGCGCGGCTCGTACGGGCCGCGCTCGACTCCGGCGTCGAGGTGACGGTGCTGCCCGGGCCGTCCGCGGTCGAGACCGCGCTCGTCGCGAGCGGCCTCGCCGCCGGGCGATACGCCTTCGTGGGCTTCCTGCCGCGCAAGGCGGCCGAGCTGGGGGCGCTCTGGAGCGAGCTCGCAGCCTGGCCGTGGCCCGTGGTTGCCTTCGAGTCGCCGCACCGCCTGGCGGCATCTCTCCGGTCGCTCGCCGCGTACGACTCCGGTCGCGAGGTGGCCGTCTGCCGTGAGCTGACGAAGCGCTTCGAGGAGGTCGTGCGGGGCACGGCCGAGGAGCTGGCGACGCGCTTCTCGGCGCCGCCCAGGGGCGAGGTGACGCTCGTGGTGTCGGCCGCGTCCGGCTCGGCGGTCGCCGGCGGCGCGACCGAGGTCGCGCTGGCAGCCGTCGCCGAGCTCGTCGCGGCCGGAACGCCTCGCCGGAATGCCGCGGAGGTGGTCGCACGACTCACGGACATGTCCCGAAACGTCCTCTATCGCGAGACTTTGTGACAACTTTGTAACCTTATTTGACAACGGACGGCACCGCCCCTACCGTGGCTGGACGTTCGCACCTCGGACGACGAGAACCGGCGGAGATCCCGCTACGCAGTTCGGGGAGCGGCAGTCAGGAGAGCCAACCCAGGGGGAAGGAAGAGGTGGTGCCGATGCGTCGGTTCGGGATCGTGCGGTCGAAAATCGTGAAGCTCGCATTCGTCGGAGCCGTGGTCGGGCTCCTGCTCGCGCCGGCCGCGGGCGCGTGGACCTGGCCCAGCGGGGGAGCCGTCGTCCAACCGTTCTCCTTCGACGCGGCGCACCCCTACGCAGCAGGCCAGCATCGCGGCATCGACGTCGGCGGCGATCCCGGGGCCGAGGTCGTCGCGCCCGCAAGCGGAACGGTCACCTTCGCAGGCTCGGTTCCCGGTTCGGGAAAAACCGTCACCGTCACGACCGCCGACGGGTACGCGGTCACCCTCACACACCTCGGCTCGATCGCGGTGGCGGAAGGCGTGTCCGTCCAGGAGGGCGACGGCGTCGGGACGATCGGCCCGAGCGGAGACGCGGAGGTGTCCGTTCCCTACGTTCACCTGGGTGTCCGGCTGGCCGCACAGGCCCAGGGGTATCTCGACCCGGCATCGCTGCTGCCCGTGCGTCCCGCCGCGACGCCGCCGGCATCGGCGCCGCCGGTGGCGGCTCCCGCCGCAC
>JBOGZX010000193.1:0-6524 GCA_050697615.1 Gaiellaceae bacterium | reverse complement strand
GCCGTCTTCAGCCCGAGCTCGGTCTGCAGCGTCACCGCGGCCGTCGTCAGCGAGAACAGCCGGTCGTCGGACGGCTCGGCGAGCTTCTTGCGCCCGAACAGGACGTCGCGCAGGCCCACTCGCAGCTACGCGACCGGGCGGCCCATGTCGCGGGCGATCTCGGCGAGCGCCGCGATCCGCTTCTCGAGCGGCGGGTGATCCATGAAGATCTCGGCCGCGGCCGACCGCACCTTCGCCGGCACGATGAAGAACGCGTTCATGCCCTCGACCTGGCGTAGATCGCGGTTCGGGATCAGCGTCATCTGCGACGAGATCTTCTGCAGGGCGCTCATCAGGTACTCCGGCGAGCCGGTGATCAGCGCCGAGCCCCGGTCGGCGGCGTACTCGCGGTACCGCGAGATCGTGCGGATCAGGATGAAGCTGACGAGGTACGTCACCGTCGAGACCAGGAAGATGACGAGCCAGATCGGCGGGCCGTTGTTGTTGTTGCTGCGGCTCTGGCCGCCGCCCCACATGCCGGCGTAGAGGCCGAAGCGCGTCAGCATCGCCGCGAGCATCGCGAAGAAGCTCGCCAGCGTCATGATCAGGACGTCGCGGTTCGCGACGTGCGACAGCTCGTGCGCCAGGACGCCCTCGACCTCCTTGGGCTCGAGCCGCTCCCACAGGCCGGTCGTCACGCACACTGCCGCGTGCTTCGGCGAGCGCCCGGTCGCGAACGCGTTCGGGACCGGGGTGTCCATCAGCGCGACCTTCGGCTTCGGCAGGTCGGCCATCGCGCAGAGGCGCTCGATCATGTCGTGCAGCGCGGGCGCCTCCTCGCGGGTGACGATCTTCGCGCCGGCCGCGCGCAGCGCGAGCTTGTCGGAGGTGTAGTACTGGAAGAAGGCGATCGCGACCACGATGACGATCATCGGGACGAGCCCCACGTTCAGGACGTTGAACAGGACGACGGCGAAGACGACGTACAGCAGACCGAGCAACCCGGTGGTCAGGAGCATGCGAATCGTGAGGCCGGCGTCGCGGCCGTATGACCTGCGCTTCATGTGTGGATTGTAGGGCGGATGCACGACGTCACGACGGCTGCTTAATCGCGACTCAACGTCGGAGGTCACCTATACACTCGCGCCGTGCGCCGTCTCGCCCCCCGTTGCGTGCCGATTGCGATCGCCCTGCCGCTGCTTCTCGTGGCCGCGGGCTGCTCGTCGTCGAAGCCGGGCGAGAAGGTCGTGACGCCCACGCCGACGAAGATCGTGGGCACCGTGCCGAAGGCGCAGGCCGTCTCGGTTCCCGCGAAGTACAAGAACGGCGACCCGGTTGCGGGCAAGAAGATCTTCACGACCGTCGGCTGCACCGGCTGCCACACGCTTGCCGACGCGAACGCGCACGGCACCGTCGGGCCGAACCTCGACCAGGCGAAGCCGCCGCTGTCGCTGGCCGTGCTTCGCGTCACCAAGGGCGCCGGCGCGATGCCGTCGTTCAAGGGGCAGCTCTCCGACAAGCAGATCGCCGACGTCACCGCCTACGTCGTGAAGGCGTCCGGCGGCAACCCGAACGGCTGATCGAGCTCCCGGCCGACTTCCCGCGCGGCATCCGCGTCGTCGCGACCGATTTCGACCGCACGCTCGTGTGGGAGGACGGGCGGCTGCAGCCGCGCACGCTGCGGGCGCTCTCGCGCGCCCACGACGCGGGCCTGCACGTGATCGTCGTCACCGGGCGGATGGCGCAGTCGGTGTGGCGCTTCCTCGAGCCGGCGCAGCTCCACGATCCGGTGATCTGCTACCAGGGCGCGGTCGTCACCGACGGGCAGGGGCGCTGGCTGCGGCACGTCCCGATCCCGCTGGGGCTCGCGCGCGTGGCGATCGCCGCCGTGCAGGACGAGGGCTACGGGCTGAACGTGTACGTCGGCGACGAGCTGTACGTCTCGGAGGTCACGCAGGCGGCGCGCGACTACGCCGGCTTCCAGGGGCTCGAGATCCACGCGGTCGGCGACCTGCTCGACTGGCTCCCGGAGCCGCCCACCAAGCTCGTCTGCGTCGGCGATCCCGGTGCGCTCGAGGGCGTCGAGGTGCGGATGAAGGCGCGTTTCGGCGAACGCATGTATATCTCGAAGTCGCTGCCGTACTTCCTCGAGTTCGCCGCGGCGGGCGTGACGAAGGGCTCCGGTCTCGAGTTCCTCGCCCGGCGCATGGGGTTCACGCCGCAGGAGACGGTCTCCTTCGGCGACGGCGAGAACGACGTCGAGCTCGTCGAGTGGGCCGGCTACGGAGTCGCGGTCGAGAACGCGCACGACCGGGTGAAGGCGGTCGCCGACTGGGTGTGCCCGCCGGCCCGTGACGAAGGCGTCGCGCAGGTGCTCGAGGCCCTTCTAGACTCGTAAACGTGATCGATCTCCGGGCAGCGCGCAACGACCCCGACGCGTTCCGCGCGGCGCTCGCGCGCCGCGGCGCGGCGGAGGCGTTCGACGAGCTGCTCGCCGCCGACGAGGCGTGGCGCGCGCTCGTGCCCCGGGTCGACGGGCTGCGTGCGCGGCAGAAGATCGACGGGAAGCCGACGCCGGAGCAGCTCGAGCGGCTGAAGCAGGTGAAGGAGGAGTTGAGGACGCTCGAGGCGGAGCTGGCCGAGCTCGAGGCGACCCGCGACGCCGCGCTCGCGAAGGTCCCGAACCTGCCCGACCCCTCGACGGCCGAGGGCATGCACGACGAGGACGCGGTCGCCGTCTCGGAGTGGGGGGAGCGGACGGCGCCCGACCGCGCCGCCGAGCACCTGGAGCTCGCGGAGTACGACATGGAGCGCGGCGCGCGCGTGTCGGGCTCGCGCTTCGGGTTCATCGTCGGCGACGCGGCGCTGCTGTCGCTCTCGCTCTACCGGCTCGCGCTGGAGCGCCTCGCGTCGCAGGCCTTCACGCCGGTGCTGCCGCCGGTGCTCGTGCGCGAGGAGGCGATGTACGGCACGGGCTTCTTCCCGTCGGAGAAGAACGACTACTACTCGGTGCCCGCCGACGGCCTGTACCTCGTCGGCACTTCGGAGGTGCCGCTGATCGCGATGCACATGGGGGAGATCCTCGAGGAGCTGCCGCTCCGCTACTGCGCGTTCTCGTCGTGCTTCCGCCGCGAGTCCGGGGCCGCGGGGAAGGACACGCGCGGCATGTTCCGGGTGCACCAGTTCCAGAAGGTGGAGATGGTCGTCTACACGCGCCCCGGGGACTCGTGGGCCGAGCACGAGCGGCTGCTCGCGATCGAGGAGGCGCTGGTACAGGAGGTCGGGCTGCCCTATCGCGTCGTCAACAGCGCCGCCGGCGATCTCTCGAGCGCGGCGGCCAAGCGCTACGACATCGAGGCCTGGTTCCCGTCGCAGGAGCGCTACCGCGAGATCACCTCGTGCTCGAACACGACCGACTACCAGGCGCGCCGCTCCGGCATCCGTTTCCGCGCCGGCGAGAAGCAGCTCGAGACGCCGCACACGCTGAACGGCACGGCGGTCACCGACCGCTGGGCGCTCGCGATCCTCGAGAACTTCGGCGGCGAGGTGCCGGAGGTGCTGAAGGGCTACGGCGCGCCGGCGCGCGTCACGAGGTGACGGCCCGACCGGTACAACAGGGGCCGCGGCGGGGTGCCGGAGCGGCCGAACGGGGCGGTCTTGAAAACCGCTGCTCCTCGCGGAGCCGTGGGTTCGAATCCCACCCCCGCCGCTGGGCGAACGACGGCAATCTGGTTCCCTCGCGGCAACCAGGTTGCGCGCCGCGCGTTCCCGTGCGTCATGCCGGCCGGGCCGCCGATTACCGTGGACCGCGATGCCGGGGCGGACACAGGAGGTTCTCTACGCCGACATCGACCTCGAGCTCTCCTGGTCGGAGGCCGACCTGCCGCAGGTCGAGCGGACGAAGCACGTGCACGGACTCCACCCGTACCTCGGCAAGTTCATCCCGCAGCTCGTCGAGGTGTTCCTCGCGCGCCACTTCCAGCAGACGGACGTCGTCTACGACCCGTTCCTCGGCTCCGGGACGACCGTCGTCGAGGCGAACGTGTTCGGCGCGCAGGCCGTCGGCTGCGACATCTCCGCGTTCAATTGTCTTCTCGCGAGGGTGAAGACCGAGCGCTACTCGCTCGGCGAGCTCGAGCTTGCGCTTCGCGGCGCGCTCGAGGAGTCGCGGCACATCGACGGCAGCGGTGAGGGCGGCAGGACAGGATGGCTGGTCGAGTGGCTCGCGCCGCAGGCGCTCGACGAGCTGCTCGCGTACCGTGCCGCTCTCGACGCGCTGCCCGAGCCGTACGCCTCGGTCGGCCGCGTGGTCCTCTCCCGCGCGGCGCGCTCCGCCCGCCGGACGACCCACTTCGACCTCGACGCCCCCGAAGCCCCGGCGACGGAGCCGTACTACTGCTTCAAGCACAAGCGCACCTGCCGCCCGGTCGAGGAGGCGATGAAGTTCCTGCGCCGCTACACGGACGACACGATCCGGCGGATCCGGGCGTTCGCGCCGCTGCGGCGAGCGACCCCGGTCGAGGTGCTCCACGCGGACGCCCGCCACGTCGACCTGCCGGTCCGGCCCACGGGCATCTTCACCTCGCCGCCGTACCCCGGCCTGATCGACTACCACGAGCAGCACCGGTACGCCTACGAGCTGCTCGGGCTCGCCGACCGCCGCGTCGAGGAGATCGGAGCCGCCGCCGCGGGGCGCGGACGCGCCGCCGACGCGGGCTACGTCGAGGCCATGAGCACCGTCTTCGCGAACGCCCGGAGGCAGCTTCCGCTCGCGGCGCCGGTGCTGATCGTCGTCAACGACTCCCGCACGCTCTACCCGGCGATCCTCGAGAACGCCGGCCTCGCGCTCGAAGACCGCGTCACCCGGCACGTCAACCGCAGAACGGGCCGGCGGGCCGGTGAGTTCTACGAGGACGTCCTGATCTGCCGCGCGCGGTAGTTCGATCCGCGGGCGACCGAGGGATGCCGATCTACCCGAACAGGGCATATCGCCGCCGCGAAATGTGCGTACGGTGAGTTGTGCCCGTGCAGCTTTCTGCATCGCGGCCAGGGAGGGGCCGGAAGCCGCAGCCGGCCCCTCCTTTCGTTTTCGCTCACGAGAACGCCCGCACCTGCCGATACGCCCCGTGCGGCGCGTGCGGTGCGGGACTGACGGCAATCTTTCCCCTTCCCGCGCGCCGCAATCGGCCTCGCCCGCCGGCCCGCGCGACCACGAACAGGTGGCCGGGCGAACGCAGGGGAGAGAACGCGCCGCCCGGCCACCTCTTGCGGGAGCACGTTCGCCGCCCGCAGAACGAGGCCTCACTGTTCTACTTCATTTCCCCGATCCCCTCTACAAACACTCCTGATTCGACGTCCGCGTTAGCTCGCCGCCGATCGAGAGCAAGCCGAAAGCAAGCTCGATGACCTCGATCCCCTCGCCACGCCGCCGTTGATCTCGCTGGACTACAAGTGGGTGGCGCTGTCGAACACGACGCTGGGCGTGCTGATGGTGACGATCAACCAGTCGATCATCCTGATCGCGCTGCCCGACATCTTCCGCGGCATCCGGCTCGATCCGCTCCAGCCCGGCAACACGAGCTACCTGCTCTGGATGATCCTCGGCTTCCTCGTCGTGACGGCCGTGCTGGTCGTCAGCCTCGGCCGGCTCGGAGACATGTACGGGCGCGTCCGGATGTACAACCTCGGCTTCGCCGTCTTCACCGCGTTCTCGATCCTGCTCTCGGTGAGCTGGATGCACGGTGCGGCGGCGGCGCTCTGGCTGATCGGAATGCGCATCGGCCAGGGGGTCGGCGGCGCGCTGCTGTTCGCCAACTCGAGCGCGATCCTGACCGACGCCTTCCCGCGCGACCAGCGCGGGCTCGCGCTCGGCATCAACACGGTCGCCGGCATCGCAGGCTCCTTCCTGGGGCTCGTGCTTGGCGGCGTGCTCGCGCCGATCGCGTGGCGGCTCATCTTCCTCGTCTCGGTTCCGGTGGGCGTGTTCGCGACCGTCTGGGCCTACCGGAAGCTCGTCGAGACAGGCGAGCGGCGCGCGGCCCGCATCGACTGGTGGGGAAACCTCACCTTCGCGGTGGGGCTGATCGCGGTGATGGTCGGGATCACCTACGGAATCCAGCCCCACGGCGGCCACACGATGGGGTGGACGGCGCCGTTCGTCGACGGCTGCATCGTCGGCGGGCTCGTGCTGCTCGCGGTCTTCGTCTGGATCGAGCACCGTGTCGACGAGCCGATGTTCAGGCTCGACCTGTTCCGGATCCGCGCCTTTACCGCCGGCAACCTCGCGACGCTGCTCTCGGCGATCGGCCGCGGCGGGCTGCAGTTCATCCTGATCATCTGGCTCCAGGGGATCTGGCTTCCCGAGCACGGCTACGACTTCGCCAGCACGCCGCTCTGGGCCGGCATCTACATGCTGCCGCTGATCGCAGGTTTCCTCGTCGCCGGCCCCGACTCCGGCTACCTGTCCGACCATATCGGCGCCCGGCCGTTCGCGACCCCCCGCAAGGTGATCGCCGCCCTGAGCATCATGCAGCTGATGCTGCTAC
>JBOGZX010000192.1:0-3221 GCA_050697615.1 Gaiellaceae bacterium | reverse complement strand
CTGGGTCGTCGAGAGGGAGCTGTGGCCGAGCAGCTCCTGGATCGTGCGCAGGTCGGCGCCCCCCTCGAGCAGATGGGTCGCGAAGGCATGGCGCAGCCGGTGTGGATGCGGCACGAGCCGCCTGAGGGTCGACGTGTCGAGGCGCCTACCCCGGGCCGACAGAAAGAGAGCGTTCTGCGCCCCGCGGGCGAGCTGCGGCCGGGCCTCGCGGAGGTAGGAGGCGACGAGGTACGCCGCCTCCTCGCCGAGCGGCACCATCCGGTCCTTGTCGCCCTTGCCGTGCCGGACGTGCACGCGCTCCTGCTCGAAGTCGACGTCCGCGAGATCGAGTGCGATCGCCTCGCCACTCCGGAGGCCCGCCGAGTAGACGAGCTCCACGAGCGCCCGGTTGCGCGCCGCGAGCGGCGAGTCGCCGTCGAAGGCCTCGACGATCCCCTCCACCTCCGAGACCTTCGGAGCCTCCGGCAGCCGTCGCGCGCTCCGCGGCGCGAATGACGCGTCCGGCACGTGCTCGGGGCCGAGCGCGAAGCGCAGCAGCGAGCGCACCGAGGCGAGCTTGCGCGCGATCGTCGCCGGCGAGGTCCGGCCCCGCCCGCGGGCGCGGCCAAGCTCCGACACCCAGTCGGCCAGGACGCGGACGTCGACGTCCTCGAGAGGACTGTCGCCGCCGAACCAGCGTGCGAACTCCCGCAGGTCGGACGCGTATGCGCGGCGGGTCGCCTCCGCGATCCCGGCCGTCCCGAGGAACCGCGTCGTCGCCGCCTCAACCGTCATTTGTGATGTCGGAGCCACGGAACCGGGCAACATTACGGCCACATCACCATGGAGTTCGATGCCGTCGGTAGGATCGCCTGCTCGATGCAGGAGCGGTGGACACGCCTGGCGGAGCTTTCCGTGCACGGGGCGAACGTGCAGGCGGGCCAGATCGTGATGGTCTCTGCCGAGCTCGGGCAGGAGGAGCTCGCCCGCGCGGTCGCGACCGCCGCGTACGACCGGGACGCGTCGTTCGTCGACGTCGTCTACTTCGATCCGTACGTGAAGCGGGCGCGCATCCAGCATGCCGACCCGGAGTCGCTCGACTACGTGCCGGACTGGTACGGGCAGCGGATGCTCGCGCACGCGGAGGCGAAGGGCGCACGGGTCTCGCTCGCGGGGGCGACCGTCCCGAACCTGCTCGAGGGCCTCGACGCGTCACTGGTCGGCAGGGACCGTCTGCCGTACCTGAAGGAGACGGGTACGATCGTCGGGCAGCGGAGCACGAACTGGACGATCGTCCCGTGCCCGCACCCCGGGTGGGCAAGACTCGTATATCCCGCGCTCGCACCCGACGAGGCGTACGAGCGGCTCTGGCGGGAGGTCGAGCACGTGCTGCGCCTCGACGAGGCGGACCCGGCGGCGGCCTGGGACGTGCGGATGGAGGTCCTGAACGACTCCGCCCGCAGGATGTCGGCGCGGCGGTTCGACGCGATCGAGCTGCGCGGCCCCGGCACCGACCTGACCGTCGGCATGTTGCCGACCCACACCTGGTGGGCGGCCGACTTCACCACCGCCGAGGAGCTGCGGCACTTCCCGAACCTCCCCACGGAAGAGGTCTTCACGACTCCCGACCCGGTCCGGACACAGGGGCACGTCGCCTCGACGAAGCCGCTCGTGCTGCGCGACGGCACGATCATCCGAGGGCTGCGGGTCCGATTCGAGGACGGGAGGGCGGTGCAGATCGACGCCGACGAGAACGCCGACGCGCTCCGCGCGCAGGTCGCCGTGGACGAGGGCGCGCTCCGCCTGGGAGAGCTTGCGCTCGTCGACCGGCAAGGTCGGATCGGGCCGCTCGGCACCGTCTTCTACGAGACGCTCCTCGACGAGAACGCCGCCAGTCACATCGCGCTCGGCGACGGCTTCCCGTTCCTCGTCGAGGAGCAGGACCTCGAGCGGGTGAACACGAGCGCGACGCACATCGACTTCATGATCGGCTCGCCCGAGCTGGAGGTCGACGGCGTCACCGCGGCCGGCGAGCGGGTGCCGGTGCTGCGCGGCGGCGACTGGCAGGTCTGAGCTCGGCAGGACGGTTGGCTCCGCCGCCGAACGCCTGAGTCCGTACCATCCAGTCATGCAGGCGCCGTCTCCGGCCGCCGCTGAGATATCGCGTATGACAGACCTTGCTGACACCTTGAAGGGAGCAATCCGGATGACCACGACTCAGCTGCCCGGGCGTCTGGACCTCTCCGGACACGGCATCTCGGCTGCCGGCAGCGTGCTGCGCAACCCGACCACGTCACGGCTGTACACGGACGCGCTCGCGCGGGGCGACGGCCGCCTTGCCGAAGGCGGTCCGCTCGCCGTCGACACCGGGCGCTACACGGGCCGCTCCCCCAAGGACAAGTTCCTGGTCTCGGAGGACGGCTCACACGGCCGGATCTGGTGGGGCGAGGTCAACCGGCCGATCTCGGAGGAGCGGTTCGACGGCCTGCGCCGAAAGGTGACCGACCACCTCGGCGCGGCGGAGACGCTGTACGTCGTCGACGCCTGGGCGGGTGCCGACCCCGCCCACCGGATCGGCGTGCGCGTGATCACCGCGCACCCCTACCACGCGCTGTTCGCGAAGACGATGTTCATCGACCTCGCGCCGCACGAGGACGAGGGGTTCGCACCGCAGGCGCTCGTGTTGCACACCCCCGACCTCGAGGCCGATCCGGACTCCGACGAGACGCGGAGCGGCACGTTCGTGGTGCTCCATCCGGGCCGCACGGAGCTGCTCGTCGGCGGCACGTTCTACGCCGGCGAGATCAAGAAGTCGATCTTCACGGTGATGAACGACCGTCTGCCGCAGGAGGGCGTCTTTCCGATGCACTGTTCCGCGAACGTCGGCTCCGACGGGAGAGTCGCCATCTTCTTCGGGCTCTCGGGCACGGGCAAGACGACTCTTTCGGCCGATCCGGAGCGGTCGCTGATCGGCGACGACGAGCACGGCTGGGGCGCAGCCGGCGTCTTCAACATCGAGGGCGGCTGCTACGCGAAGGCGATCCACCTGTCGGCCACCGCCGAGCCGGAGATCTTCCGCGCCGCGCACACCTTCGGGACGATCCTCGAGAACGTCGCGATCGACGAGGACGGCGTCCTCGACCTCGACGACTCCTCCAAGACCGAGAACACGCGCGCCGCGTACAAGCTCGAGCAGATCGGGAACGGGCTGCCGTCGAAGATGGCGGGCCACCCGGCGTCGG
>JBOGZX010000191.1:0-4239 GCA_050697615.1 Gaiellaceae bacterium | reverse complement strand
GAGGAGGCGGTGATCGAGCGGCGGCTCGAGAACCTGCTCGCGCTCGACTACCCGGCCGGCCGGCTGAGCATCGTCGTCGCCTCGGATGCGTCCACCGACCGGACGCACGAGCTGGTCGAGGCGGTCGCCGCCCGCGAGCCGCGCGTCCGCCTGCTCGTCTGCCCGCGCGGGGGGAAGGTGGCCGCGCAGGACCGGGCGGTGCGCGAGAGCGAGGCGGAGATCGCCGCGTTCTCGGACGCGAACTCGACCTGGGCGCCGGACGCGCTGCGGTCGCTCGTCCGCGCCTTCGCCGACCCGGACGTCGCCTACGCCTGCGGCCGCCTCGTCCTCACCGACGCCGCCGGGGCGAACAAGGAGGGCGTGTACTGGCGCTACGAGACCTGGCTGCGCGGCCAGGAGTCGACGGCCGGCTCGGTCACCGGCGGCAACGGCTCGATCTACGCGGTTCGCCGCTCCGACTACGTCGAGGTCGACCCGCGCTTCGGCCACGACCTTTCGCTGCCCTACCGGATGGTGCAGCGTGGCCGCCGCGCGGTGTACGAGCCCGACGCGCACGCGTGGGAGAAGCCGACCCCGTCGAACGAGACCGAGTACCGGCGCAAGGTGCGCATGTTCGAGCACTGCTGGCTGATCGTGCTGCGCGGCAGGATGTTCCGCAGGCTCGGGCCGGTCTACGGCCTCGAGATCGTCTCGCACCGCCTGTTGCGCTACGGCTCGGGACTCCTCCATCTCGTCCTGCTCGGCACCTCGATCGCGCTCGTCACGCACGGCTGGGTCTACGCAGCCGTGCTCGCGGCGCAGCTGCTGCTCTTCCTCGCGGCGGCCGTCGGCGTCGGCATCGCGCGCTACTACACGCTCGTCTCGCTGGCGACGCTCGTCGCCCTCTGGAACTACGTGCGCCGCGGCGTGCCCGCGACGTGGGAGGCGGCGGAGGGCACGCGAGTCTAGGAGACGAACTGCCACAGCGCCCACTGCACGACCGCCACGCCGAGCAGCGTCGCGCTCACGCCGACGACGATGCGCTCGGTGCGGGGGCTCGTGCAGAGCGCGGCGAGCGCGATGAAGATCGGGAAGGCGACGAGCGTGAAGCGCGGCATCGAGAGGAGCGGCAGCGTGTGGGTCGGCTCGGCGGTTGGGGCGATCACCGACGCCAGCGCCATCAGGCCGTACGGCGCGCCCAGCTTTCGCCAGGCGACGATGCCCAGCATGACGGCGAATCCGAAGAAGAGCGTCGACTCCAGGTTCAGCGCGGCGAAGTGGTCGGGGCTGACGGGCTCCCAGTACCAGTGCGTGTTCGAGCCGATCGTCAGCTGCAGGATGCTCCCCCACGCGGCCCGCGCCGCCTCCCACAGGCCGCCGACCGGCCCGAGCGTCGCCGTCTGCCGGTACCAGAGCCGCTCGACGTGCAGGAACGTGAAGGGATGCCCGGTCTGGATCCAGAGGACGAGCGGGAAGATCGCGAACACCGGGACCACGATCGCGAGCGCCGCGAGGTCGCGCAGCCGCCGCGGCGAGCGAAGCGCCAGCACGATCAGGCCCAGGAGGACCGCGAGGCCCGTCGGCCGCGCGAGCAGGGCGAGGCCGCAGCAGAAGCCCGCCAGGAGGAAGCTGCGGCGCTCGGCGGCGAGGAACGCCGCGATCGCGACGAACAGGAAGATCGACTCGCTGTAGACCGCCTGGAGGAACAGCGACATCGGGAAGATCGCCAGGAACAGCACGCTGCGGCGTGCGACGTCGGGGCCGAGCAGCCGTGTCGTCAGCCGCTCCAGCAGGACGAAGGAGCCGAGCGTCGCGAGCAGCGAGACGACGAGCCCGGCGAGGACGTAATGGCCCAGGAAGATCCGGCCGACCGCCGCGACGAGGCCGGGATAGAGCGGATAGAACGCCGGCGCTCCGGCCGCGACGTCGTAGCCGTGGTGCGCGATCCGGATGAACCAGTAGCTGTCCCAGCGGGCCCACACGTCCGTGAGGTAGCCGAGGCCGTGGATCAGGTGCGGGTCGTCGCGGTGGATCTTCGTGGGATCGCCGTCGGGCACGAAGGTCAGCAGCGCGAAGACCGCTCCGACCCAGACGGCGATCCGGCTCCAGGCGAACAGCCACAGGATTTCGCGGCGTGCGCCCACCCCTGCGGAGTATAGGACCGGAAGCTACGTTCTCCTCGTGCAGCGGGCCCTCGACATCGCGATCGCCGGCGCCGGGCTCGTGCTCTCGAGCCCGCTCGTCGCGGCCGGCGCGCTCGCCGTCAAGCTCGAAGGCGGCGGCCCGGTGCTCTACCGGCAGACGCGGGTGGGCAAGGACGGCGCCGATTTCGAACTGCTGAAGCTGCGGACGATGGTCGTCGGCGCCGAGGCGCAGGGAGCGGGTTTCGCGGTCGACCGCGGCGACTCTCGGATCACGAGGACCGGACGCGTGCTGCGCCGCCTCAGCATCGACGAGCTGCCGCAGCTCTGGAACGTCGTGCGCGGCGACATGTCTGTGATCGGCCCGCGGCCGACGCTCCGCTACCAGGTCGACGCGTACGACTCCGAGCAGCTGCACCGGCTCGACGTGAAGCCGGGCATCACCGGCTGGGCTCAGATCCACGGCCGCGCGTCGCTGCCCTGGGCCGAGCGGATCGAGCTCGACCTCTGGTACGTCCGCCACCACGACTGGAAGACCGACCTGCTGATCCTGGTGCGGACCCCGTTCTCCCTGTTCGGCGGGACGTACCGGGGCGCAGCGGGCGGCTGGCGGAGCGAGCGGTAGTGCTCGGAGTCCCGTCGCAGCCGGGAGCGGCGGGATACGCCGTCCTGCTCCTCGGGTTCGCCGCCGTCATCGCCCTGGCGTTCGTGTGGCGGCGCCGCCGGCCGCGCGACGCCGTCGGAGGGATCGCGGCGTGCGCCTGCGCGATCGTCGTCGCGGTCGCTCCGTACGTGATCTGGCGGATCGTCGAGGACCTGCGCGTGACGACGGCGATGAGCGCGTACGACCGGAGCGTCTCCGGGCCGGTTCAGGCGTATCTCCAGCCGTACCTCCTCGACCCGGTGCGGGGTATCATCCCGCCGCACGCGACGTACGCGACGGCGGTCGGCACGGGCGTGCCGTACGACACCGCGCGGCGGGCGTTCCCGTCGCTCGCGCTCGAGACGCTCTTCCCGCGCATCTCGAAGCCGCCCCGGGAGGCGCAGTGGATCGTCGCGTGGGGGACCGCGCCGGGAAGCGTCGCGCCGGTCGGACGCGTGATCGTCGCGCGTCGCGCGTCGGGCGCGTACCCCGCTCTGCTCGTCGCCCGGGTCCGCCGGTGATCGCCGACCTGGGCGGCCTGCTGCTCGCGAACGGATGCTTCCTCGCCGCCGGCGCCGGGGTCGCGGGCGGTGCCGGCTGGTGGCGCGGGCCGCGCGGCCTCGGCCGGTCGCTCGGCGTCTGCTACCTGGTCGGGCTGGCGTCGTTCGGGATGGTCGCCCAGCTCCTCTACGTGCTCGGCGCGTCGCTCTCGCGCCTGCAGGTGATCGCCGTCTGCACGGTGCTCGCCGCCGCCGGGCTCGGAGCCTTGCGTCACGCGCCGCGGTCCGCGTCCCACCGGCGACTGCCGGCGTGGGTCGTCGCGGTCGTCGTCGCGATGCTCGTCTTCCTCGCCGTCGACCTCTGGTACCAGCCGCTCTGGGCCTACGACTCGTGGACGTTCTGGACGCCGAAGGCCCACGCCCTCTACGCCCTGAACGGCCTCGAGCCCGCATGGTTCGGCGCCAACGATCTCCTCAACCGCGACTACCCGCTGCTGCTGCCCGCCGTCGAGTCGGCGACGTTCCGTTTCACGGGCTTCGAGACGCGCCTCCTCGACATCCAGTCGCTGCTCGTGCTGGCGGCGTTCCTCGCCGCGGCGGCCGAGGTGGCCGTGCGCCTGAACGCACGCATGCTGGTGCTCGCCGCCGCGCTGCTCTCGATCGTCTTCGCGCCATCGGTGGCGGATCAGCTCGCGGCGGCCGAGGCGGACATCCCGGTCGCCGCGTTCTTCGCCTGTGCCGGTCTGTGCGCCGTCGTCTGGCTCGAGCAGCGGCGGCGGGGCGCGCTGATCCTGGCGGGCATCCTGGCCGGCGGCGCCGCCGCGACCAAGATCGAGGGAACGGTCTTCGCGATCGCGCTGTTCCTGGCCCTCGTCCTCGTGGAGCGGCGCGCGGCCCTCCGGCCGGCGCTCGTCGGTGTCGGCGCGCTTCTCGCAGGAATCGTCCCCTGGAAGATCTGGCTCTCGATCCACCACGT
>JBOGZX010000190.1:0-3056 GCA_050697615.1 Gaiellaceae bacterium | reverse complement strand
CCCGAGACCCACGCCATCATCAAGAACCTCCGCACCGCCATCGACGCCGACTACACCAATCGCTTCATCCTCGCCGAAGCCAACCAGTGGCCCGTCAAAGTCCTTCCCTACTTCGGCGACGGCGACGAGTGCCACATGGCGTTCCACTTCCCGGTGATGCCGCGCATGTTCATGGGCATCCGCCGCGAGGACGCGCTGCCGATCGTCGAGGTCCTGGCCAATACGCCGGCGATCCCCGAGGGCGCCCAGTGGGGCCTCTTCCTGCGGAATCACGACGAGCTGACGCTCGAGATGGTGACCGACGAAGAGCGTGACTACATGTACGAGGAGTACGCGAAGGATCCGCGGATGAAGCTCAACCTCGGCATCCGCCGCCGGCTCGCGCCCCTGCTCGACAACGGCCGCGACGAGATGCAGCTGATGCACGCCATGCTGTTCTCGCTCCCCGGCTCGCCGGTCCTCTACTACGGCGACGAGATCGGGTTGGGCGACAACATCTTCCTCGGCGACCGGGACGGCGTGCGCACGCCGATGCAGTGGACGGGCGACCGCAACGGGGGCTTCTCGAGGGCGGACTTCGCGCAGCTCTTCCTGCCTCCGCTGATGGATCCCGTCTACGGCTACCAGGCCGTGAACGTCGAGGCGCAGCTGCGCCAGCCGAACTCCCTGCTGCGCTGGCTGCGGCGTCTGATCGCGCTGCGGAAGCAGCACCCGGTGTTCGGTCTCGGCACATACGAGGCGCTGCGCCCCGACAATCCACGGGTCTTCGCCCACATTCGCACCTACGAGGAGGACATCATCCTCTGCGTCCACAACCTCGCGCGCTCCGCGCAGGCGGTCGAGCTCGACCTGTCGCGCTTCGAGGGGATGATCCCGGTGGAGATGTTCGGCCAGACGCCGTTTCCGCGGATCGGCGAGCTCTCGTACCTGCTGACACTCGGTCCGCGAGGGTTCTTCTGGTTCCAGCTCAAGAAGGTCGAGGAGGGCGAGGCGTGAGCGAGGAGCGGGGATTGATCGAGTTCGTCACCGAGCAACGGTGGTTCGGGTCGAAGACGCGAGAGGTGGCGCACGCCTCCGTGATCGACCGGGCGACGCTTCGGGACACGGAGCCGTCGCTCGAGCTGCAGCTCGTCGAGATCCGCTTCGACACGGGCACGCACGAGACCTACCAGCTGCTGACGGACGACACGCTCGACGCGCTCGGCGACCCGAGGCAGGTGCGCGAGCTCGTGCACATGATCCGCGGCGGCGCCAGGCTGCCCGCGACCGAGGGGATCGTCGAGTTCGCCGCGGTCGAGGGGCTCGCGGCCGTGGGCCAGGAGCTGCGCGAAGCCCGTCCGATCGAGACCGAGCAGTCGAACACGTCGATCGTGTTCGACGAGGAGCTGATCCTCAAGGTCTTCCGCCGGCTCGAGGCAGGAGTCAACCCGGAGCTCGAGCTGCTGCGTTTCCTCACCGAGCGCGGCTTCGAGAACATCGCCCAGCTCGCCGGCTGGTACGCGTACGCCGGCCGCCCGATGGACGCGACGCTCGGGATCCTGCAGCGCTTCGTCGCCGACGGACGCGACGGCTGGGAGCTGGCGCTCGACGCCATGCGCGGCGGCGGCGAGGAGAGATTTTTGTTGAACCTGCGGCGGCTGGGGGAGGTGACGGCGCGCATGCACACGCTGCTCGGCAGCGACCACACCGACGCGAGCTTCTCCCCGGAGGAGCCGTCGTCGGAGTCGCTCGGCCTGCTGACCGCCACGATCGACGACGAGATCGAGAGCATCTTCCTGGAGCTGCCCGATGACAACGACGACCTCGCGCCGATCCGGGGCCGGGGCGAGGAGGTGCGCGAGCGGCTGCGCCTGTGGACGCAGGTCGGCGGGACGGGCCGTGTGATCCGCCACCACGGGGACTTCCACCTGGGCCAGACGCTCTGGTCGGACGACGACTGGGTGATCCTCGACTTCGAGGGCGAGCCCGCCCGGTCGCTGCCCGAGCGCCGCCGGAAGCGGAGCCCGCTGCGCGACGTCGCCGGGATGATGCGCTCGTTCGCCTACGCAGCGTCGGCGACCGAGATCCTGCGCGGGGTCGCGCCGCCGGAGGACTGGGAAGCGCGCGCCCGGAAGGAGTTCCTCGACGGGTACCGCTCGACGATCGACCAGTCCCTGGTTCCGTCAGGCTCGTCGATGGACAAGCTCCTAGCGGTGTTCGAACTCGAGAAGGCGGTGTACGAGCTGCGCTACGAGCTGAACAACAGGCCCGACTGGCTCAAGATCCCGGTCGCCGGGATCGTGCGCATGCTCGACGAGGAGGTGTCGGCATGACGCAGGCGAAGGCGAGCGCGTTCGGCGAGCTCGACATCTGGCTCGCGCGCGCGGGCCTGCACGAGCAGCTCTACTCGAAGCTCGGCGCCCACCCGACCGAGGGCGGCGTCCGTTTCGCCGTGTGGGCGCCGAACGCGCGCTACGTGAGCGTCGTCGGCGACTTCAACGACTGGGATCCGGCCGCCGACCTCCTGCGCCCCGTCGACGGCACCGGCATCTGGGAGGGGATCGTCGACGGTGCGGCGATCGGCGAGCGCTACAAGTTCCATCTCGACGGCCGCGAGAAGGCGGACCCGATGGCGTTCGAGGCGGAGGTTCCGCCGAAGACGGCGTCGGTCGTGTTCAGGTCGGAGTACGACTGGCTCGACGCGGACTGGGTCGCCGCGCGCCACGCGCAGGAGCAGCTCGAGCGCCCTGTCTCGATCTACGAGGTGCACGCGCCGTCCTGGCGCAAGGGTCTCGGCTGGCGCGCGCTCGCCGACCAGCTCGCGCCCTACGTCAGGGACCTCGGGTTCACGCACGTCGAGCTGCTGCCGGTGATGCACCACCCGTACTCAGGCTCGTGGGGGTACCAGGTGACCGGCTACTACGCGACGCTCTCGACGCTCGGGTCGCCCGACGACTTCCGCTACTTCGTCGACCACCTGCACGAGAACGGGATCGGCGTGCTGCTCGACTGGGTGCCTGCGCACTTTCCGCGCGACGAATGGGCGCTCGCCCGGTTCGACGGGACCGCCCTCTACG
>JBOGZX010000189.1:0-2509 GCA_050697615.1 Gaiellaceae bacterium | reverse complement strand
GTCGGCGGCTCGCCGACGCCCTTCACGCCGTCGGGCGCGTCGGGCTCGGGATCCTCGATCAGCACGGACTCGACCGGCGGCATGTCGAGCGCCGTCGGGATCAGGTAGTCGGTGAAGCTCGCGTTCGTGATCAGTCCGTTCCGCGTCTGGATCTCCTCCATCAGCGCCAGCCCGAGGCCCTGTGCGGTGCCGCCCTCGATCTGCCCCTCGACCTGCTGCGGGTTGACGGCCTTGCCGACGTCCTGCGCCGCCCCGATCCAGACGACACGCGTCAGGCCGAGGTCGACATCGACCTCGGCGACGACCTTCATCGCACAGGCGGCGAACGCCACGTGCGCGCGCTCGCCGGTGATCTGACCGGTCGTCGGATCGAGCGGCGTCGTGCGCGGGTGACGGTAGATCTGCTCGACGTCGACCTCCTCGCCCGGCCTCCGCGCCTGCTCGGCAAGCGCGGCGCGGCAGGCGTCCCGCACCGCCCCGGCCGCCATCCAAGTCATCCGCGACGCCGAGGCCGACCCTGCCGACTCGACCGTCGCGGTCTCCCCGGGCGCGAGCCGCACGTCTTCGATGCCGAGCTCGGTGCGGGCGACCTGCAGGATCACGCCCGTCACGCCCTGTCCGACCTCCGCCGCGGCGCAGTGCACCTCGGCAGAGCCGTCGGTGCAAAGCCGGACACGTGCCGCGCAGTAGTCGTCGAACCCCTCGGAGTAGGCGATGTTCTTGAAGCCGACTGCGAAGCCGACGCCGCGGCGGACGCCCTCCCCGCTGGTCGTGTTGCCGGCGCCGCCCGGCAGTCGCAGCGGATCGCGCGGCAGCTCCTCACCGGCCGGCGGCTCGAGCGCGGCCGCCGCGCGAATCGTCTCCGCGACGGGCATCGAGCCGGTGATCGTCTGTCCTGTCGGCAAGACGTCGCCGGGCTCGAGAGCGTTCAGCAGCCGCAGCTCGATCGGGTCGATGTCGAGGGCCTCGGCCAGCCTGTCCATCTGCGCCTCGGACGCGAAGCAGGTCTGCACCGCACCGAACCCGCGCATCGCCCCGCAGGGCGGATTGTTGGAGTAGACGACGGTCGACTCGATCAGCGCGTTCGGCGTCTCGTACGGCCCGGCCGCGAAGGACGCCGCGTTCGACGCCACGGCGGTCGAGCTCGACGCGTAGGCGCCGCCGTCGAGCAGGATCCGCATCCGCACGTTGACGAGCCGCCCGTCGCGCCTCGCGCGAT
Organism: Gaiellaceae bacterium; assembly: GCA_050697615.1. GTDB lineage: Bacteria > Actinomycetota > Thermoleophilia > Gaiellales > Gaiellaceae > PALSA-600. The sequence goes on along the minus strand of JBOGZX010000189.1, from coordinate 1,290 downwards.
GCTCGCACCAGATGCGCGCCGGGTGCCGGTGGACGTGCCCCGTGAACGACTCCTCGCGGTTGTAGACGATCTTCACCGGCCGGTTCGTGTGCAGCGCGAGCAGCGCGCCGTGCACCTGCATCGACAGATCCTCGCGCCCGCCGAACGCGCCGCCGACCCCCGCCAGGTGCACGCGCACCTGCTCGAGCGGTAGGCCGAGGCACGGCGCGACCTGCGCCCGGTCAACGTGCAGCCACTGCGTCGCCACGTAGATGTCGATGCCGCCCTCGCCGTCGGGCACGGCGAGCCCGGACTCCGGGCCGAGGAACGCCTGGTCCTGGATGCCGACGTCGTAGACCCCGGACACGGCGACGTCCCCGTCCGCGTCCGGGTCACCGTGGCGGATCACCATGTGACGCACGACGTTGGGACGGTCGTCGTCGAGGTAGCCGTGCCCGTGCGTGGGCCGGTCGGGATGGAGGGCCGGCATCTCCGTCGCGCGCTCCATCTCGGCGACGGGCTCGCGCGGCTCGTACTCGACGCGGATCCGCTCCGCGGCGCGACGCGCCTGCTCGGGATGCTCGGCCGCGACGAGCGCGACCGCCTCGCCGTAGTAGAGGACGCGGTCGACGGCGAGCACCGGCTGGTCGGCGAACTCGAGCCCGTACGTCTTCTGCCCCGGAACGTCCTCGTGCGTGAGCACGGCGTGTACGCCGGCCATCGTGACGGCCTCGGTGGCGTCGATCGACAGGATCCGCGCGTGCGCGTGCGGGCTCCGCAGCGTGTGCCCCCACAGCATTCCCGGCACGATCAGGTCGCTCGCATAGGCGAACGCGCCCTTCACCTTGGGCGGTGCGTCGACGCGCGGGACGAGCTCGCCGATCCTGCCGACCTGCAGCGTGCGCGGCGCGGTCTGCGTCATGCGGCGGCGGCGGCCAGGCGGACCGCGTCGAAGATCTTGGCATAGCCCGTGCAGCGGCAGAGGTTCCCCGACAGCGCCTCGCGGATCTCGTCGTCGGACGGGGAGGCGTTCCTCCGCAGCAGGTCGGCGGTCGCGACGACGAGCCCGGGCGTGCAGAACCCGCACTGCACCGCGCCGGCGTCGACGAACGCCTGCTGGACCGCGTGCAGCTCGTCGCCCGACGCCAGCCCTTCGACGGTCGTCACGTCGTGGCCGTCGGCCTGCGCGGCGAGCACGAGGCACGCGCACACGAGCGTCCCGTCGAGCAGCACCGAGCACGAGCCGCACTCGCCCTGCTCGCAGGCGTTCTTCGAGCCCGGGAAGCCGAGCTTCTCGCGCAGCGCGAAGAG
>JBOGZX010000188.1:0-3432 GCA_050697615.1 Gaiellaceae bacterium | reverse complement strand
GATCGGCCGCTTCGTCTCGGGCGGTCGCGAGATCACGCTCGTCGACGCCGGCACGCGCAAGGAGCTCGACCTCGAGGTCGTCGTGCCGGTCGAGGACATGCGCGAGCCCGGCTCGGGCGCCTGGTACGACAATCCGCCCGAGGCCGACGGCAGCGCGCTGAGCACCTCCACCGAGGGCGGCGGAAGCTCGATCTGGCCGTCGATCTATCCGGAGATCCTCCGCCTGGTCGAGCAGCACCGCTCGACGATCGTCTTCGTCAACAACAGGCGCCTGGCCGAGCGGCTCGCGCTGCGCCTGAACGAGCTCGCGAACCGCGACGGCGGCGACGGTCCGCCGCGCGAGGTCGCGCGCGCCCACCACGGCTCGCTGGCGCGCGAGCAGCGGCTGCTCGTCGAGGAGGAGCTGAAGGCGGGAAGGATCCCGTGCCTCGTGGCGACGTCGAGCCTGGAGCTCGGCATCGACATGGGCGCCGTGGATCTCGTGATTCAGGTCGAGTCGCCGAAGTCCGTCGCGCGAGGGTTGCAGCGGATCGGGCGCGCCGGACACGAGCTCGGCGCGGTCTCGAAGGGCCGCATCTTCCCGAAGTTCCGCGCCGACCTGCTCGAGTCAGCCGTCGTCGCGCGCGCCATGCGCGAGGGTGAGATCGAGGAGACGAGGATCCCCCGCAACCCGCTCGACGTGCTCGCGCAGCAGGTCGTCGCGATCTCCTCCGACGAGGAGATCGCCGTCTCCGAGCTCCACGCTCTCGTCACGCGCGCCTACCCGTTCCGCGACCTGTCGCGCGCGCAGCTCGAGAACGTGCTCGACATGCTGGCGGGGCGCTACCCGTCCGATGCGTTCGCCGAGTTGCGGCCGCGCATCGTCTGGGACCGCACAGGCGGCACGATCCGCGCGCGCGAGGGCGCGCGAAGGCTGGCGGTCACGAACGCGGGGACGATTCCCGACCGTGGCCTGTTCGGGGTGTTCCTCGCCGGCGGCGGCGGGCGCGTGGGCGAGCTCGACGAGGAGATGGTCTACGAGGCGCGCGCGGGGCAGACGTTCCTGCTCGGAGCCTCGACGTGGCGGATCGAGGAGATCACCCGCGACCAGGTGATCGTGTCGCCGGCTCCGGGGGTGCCGGGAGCCGTCCCGTTCTGGAAGGGCGAGGGCGTCGGGCGGCCCTACGAGCTGGGGCAGAAGATCGGCGCGGCGTCGCGGGAGCTGACTGCGCTCCCGGACGCGAAGGCAGCGACGCGCCTGCGCGACGAGTACCACCTCGATGCGCGCGCCGCCCGCAACCTGCTCACGTTCCTGCGCGAGCAGCACGACGCCACCGGCGCCGTTCCGTCCGACCGGACGATCGGTGTGGAGCGCTTTCGCGACGAGATCGGCGACTGGCGCGTCTGCATCCTCACGCCGTTCGGCAGCCGCGTGCACGCGCCGTGGGCGATGGCGATCGCGGCGCGCCTGCGAGCCTCGCTCGGCATCAACGCGCAGTCGATCTGGTCGGACGACGGCATCGCACTCCACTTCCCCGACGCCGACGCGCCGCCGCCGCTCGAGGAACTGACGATCGACCCGGGCGAGGTCGAGGATCTCGTCGTTGCCGAGCTCGGCGACACCGCGCTCTTCGGCGCTCGCTTCCGCGAGAACGCGGGCCGGTCGCTGCTGATCCCTCGCCGCCGGCCCGGCGAACGGACGCCGCTCTGGCAGCAGCGGCTGAAGGCGCAGTCGCTGCTGCAGGTCGCGCGCGGTTACGGGAGCTTTCCGGTGATCCTCGAGACGTACCGCGAGTGCCTGCAGGACGTCTTCGACCTGCCCGCGCTGCGACAGCTCCTGCAGGGCCTGAGGACCCGCGAGCTCGACCTGGTCGAGGTCGAGACGCAGAGCGCGTCGCCGTACTCGTCCTCGCTGCTCTTCGACTACATCGCGACCTACATGTACGAGGACGACACGCCGCCCGCCGAGCGCCGGGCGCAGGCCCTGTCGCTCGACCGCGACCTGCTGCGCGAGCTGCTCGGGCAGGAGGAGCTCCGCGACCTCCTGGATGCGGATGCGGTCGAGGAGGTGGAGCGGCAGCTGCGCGGCGACCCGTCCTCGCCCGACCAGCTGCACGACCGGCTCCGGCTGCGCGGTGACCTGCGCCCCGGCGAGTACGACGCCGAGCTCGCGGCGCCGCTCGTCGCCGAGCGACGGGCGGTCCTCGTCCGGATTGCGGGCGAGGAACGGCTGATCGCGGCCGAGGACGCTGGGCGTTACCGCGATGCGCTCGGCGCAATGCCGCCGTCCGGGCTTCCCGACGCCTTCCTCGAGGGCGGAGCCGATTCGTTGCGGCAGCTCGTGCTGCGGTTCGCGAAGGGTCGCGGGCCGTTCACGACCGGCCAGGCGAACGCGCGCTTCGGCCGCGACGTGGCGCCGATCCTGAGCGTGCTCGAGCAGGGCGAGCTGCTCGTGCGCGGTGAGCTGCGGCCGGGCGGCAGCGCGCGCGAATGGTGCGATCCGGACGTGCTCCGCCGTCTGCGCCGGGCGTCGCTGGCCGCGCTGCGACGCGAGGTGGAGGCGGTCGAGCCGCACGCGCTGGCGCGGTTCCTGCCCTCCTGGCACGGCATCGACCGGCGCGGGTCGTTGCGAGAGGCGCTGGTGCCGCTGCAGGCACTGCCGCTGCCGGTCGCGCTCTGGGAGAGCGACGTGCTGCCGCGTCGCGTGCCGGTCTACCAGCCGGCGCACCTCGACGCGCTGACCGCAAGCGGTGAGGTCGTCTGGGTGGGAGCCGGCAACGATCGCGTCGCGCTCTACTTCCGCGAGGACGCCGTCGCGCTCGGGCAGGTGCCCGGCTCGCCGCCGCCCGAGGGCGTCGAGCACGATGCGATTCGCGCGGCGCTCGAGCGGGGTGCGCTCTTCTGGGCCGATCTGCTCGAGGAGGTGGACGTCGACGAGGGCGTCGCGCTGCCGGCGCTCTGGGAACTCGTGTGGTCGGGTGAGGTGACGAACGACGCGTGGACGCCGCTGCGTGCTGCGCGGCGCTTCGGCGCGCCGAAACAGGAGCGCAGGCCGCGGCGTTTCTCACGCCGGCGGGTGCAGGGCGCGACCTCGACCGCCGGACGCTGGTCGCGCACCGAGCGGCTGTTCGGCGGCGCCCCCGATCGGCGCGCCCTGGCCGAGTTGTTGCTCGAGCGTCAGGGTGTGGTCACGCGCGACGGGGTTCGCGGCGAGGGCATTCCCGGCGGCTACGGAGCCGTCTATGCGGAGCTGCGCGCGCTCGAGACGCTGGGCCTGTGCCGCCGCGGTTACTTCGTCGAGGGGCTCGGGGGCGCGCAGTTTGCTCTCGGCGGGGCCGTCGAGCGGCTGCGCGAGCTTCGGGAGCGGCCCGAGGAACGGGATGCGCTCGTGCTGGCCGCCGCCGACCCCGCGCAGCCGTACGGGGCGGCGCTGCCGTGGCCGAAGCGCGCCGG
>JBOGZX010000187.1:0-2058 GCA_050697615.1 Gaiellaceae bacterium | reverse complement strand
TCGCTGCGCTGCCTCCGCGACGCGACCCGAGGCGGCGTCGCGTCGGTGCTGAACGAGCTCGCCCGCGCCTCGGGCGTGGCGATCGTTGCGCGCGAAGCCGCCGTGCCGGTGCACCCGGCGGTCGCGGGAGCCTGCGAGATCCTCGGTATCGACCCGATGCACGTCGCGAACGAGGGGAAGCTGGTCGCGTTCGTGGCGCAGGAGGCGGCCGGCGCCGCGCTCTCCGCGCTGCGCGCGGTGCCGGGTTGCGAGGAGGCGGCGGAGATCGGCGAGGTGAGGGACGAGCCGCCGGGGATGGTTCTGGTCGAGACCGCGTTCGGCGGCCGCCGGGTGATGGACATGCTCGTCGGCGACCCACTCCCGCGCATCTGCTGAACGTGAGCTCACCAGAGCTCACGAGAGCTCACGAGAGCTCACGAGAGCTCAGAGAGAGGAGATGAGAAGCATGGGATCCGATCACGAAGAAGAGCTCGCCGACGCACTCGCCGACGCGCAGGCGACGGAGCAGCAGTCGCTCCGGACGCTCGAGGAGGCGGCCACGGCCACCACGGTCACGGTCGCGGGCGGCGCGCAGCTCGAGGCGCTCTACAAGGGCCATGTCGCCGAGGCCAGGCGGCACCTGGCGTTCGAGGCCTCGGAGATCGCGGCCTAGCGAATGCACGAGCTCTCCCTCGCCGACGCCGTGGTACAGATCTGCTGCGAGCACGCCGAAGGCCGGCGCGTCGCCGGGGTCGAGGTGAGGGTCGGCCGCCTGCGCCAGGTCGTGCCCGACTCGCTCGCGTTCGCGTTCGAGCTCGTGGCGGTGGGCACGCCGGTCGAGGGCGCCGAGCTCGAGATCGTCGAGGTGCCGGCCCGCGTCCGCTGCGCCGCGTGCGACGCAGAGACCGAGGTCGATCGTTTTCCGCTCGTCTGCGGACGCTGCGGCGGCTTCGCCGTCGACGTCGTCGCGGGCGAGGAATGTCACGTGGAGTCACTGGAGATCGAGCACGCGCCGGTCGCGGTGGCAGGGAGGTAAAACCGTGGAAGCAAGCAAAGCCTTTCCCGGCTACGAGGAGATCCAGGTGGCTCCGGGATTCGAGGAGATCCACATCCTGTGGTGCTCCGAGGGGATGAGCTGCGACGGAGACTCCGTTTCGGTCACGGCCGCGATGCAGCCTGCGATCGAGGACGTCCTGCTCGGGAACATCCCGGGGCTGCCGAAGGTGCACCTGCACAACAAGGTGCTCTCGCCGACCCTCGGCGGCAGTGAGTTCCTGAAGCCGTTCTTCGATGCGGTGGACGGGACGCTCGGCGCGCCGTTCATCTTCGTCCTCGAGGGCTCGGTCCCGAACGAGAACATCAACGGCGACGGGTACTGGACGTCGTTCGGCAACGACCCGGCGACGGGGGAGCCGCTGACGCTGAGCTGGTGGCTCGACCGGCTGCCTCAGAAGGCGTGGGCGGTCGTCGCGGCCGGCACCTGCGCGACCTACGGCGGTATCCACGCGATGGCCGGCAACCCGACCGGCTGCATGGGGCTCGCCGACTATCTCGGCTGGGAGTTCCGTTCGGCGGGCGGGCTGCCGATCGTGAACGTGCCCGGCTGCCCGGTGCAGCCCGACAACTTCATGGAGACGCTCACCTGGGTGCTCTACCAGGCCGCGGGCCTGGCCCCGGTGATCCCGCTCGACGACCATCTGCGCCCGCAGTGGCTGTTCGGCAAGACGGTGCACGAGGGCTGCGACCGCGCGGGCTACTACGAGCAGGGCGACTTCGCGCACGACTACAACTCGCCGAAGTGCCAGGTGAAGATCGGCTGCTGGGGACCGGTCGTCAACTGCAACGTGACGAAGCGCGGCTGGATGGGCGGCATCGGCGGCTGCCCGAACGTCGGCGGCATCTGCATCGGCTGCACGATGCCGGGCTTCCCCGACAAGTTCATGCCGTTCATGGACGAGCCGCCGGGCGCCACCGTCTCGGGCGCGATCGTAGGCCCGTACGGGGCGTTCATTCGCAAGATGCGCGGGATCACGCACGCCACCGCCAACAAGGAGCCGAAGTGGCGGCACAACGGTCCGG
>JBOGZX010000186.1:0-4322 GCA_050697615.1 Gaiellaceae bacterium | reverse complement strand
ATGGGTCTGGGCTTTGTCCTCGCGATCCTGATCTCGGGCTTCCTGACGGGCGCGCTCGCGCGTCTCGCCATTCCGGGGCCGGACCCGATGCCCGTGTGGCTGACGCTGGCGATCGGGCTCACCGGCTCGGTCGTCGGCGCCGTCATCGGCAACGCCGTCTCGAACGGCAACGGCTACGTCGTCTCGTTCCTCTCGTTCGGCATCGCGATCGCGCTCGTCGCCGCCTACCGGCGCTTCGTGCAGAAGCGTGCGATCTTCGGTCCGGGGGCGCTGACGTTCCCGGAGCGCGGGCTCGGAGTCCAGCACCAGCGTGAGCGCCTGCAGAAGCTGGGCATCGACCCGAACGCGCTGCGTCCCGACCCGAAGACGTTCGAGCGGAAGCGGCTCGAGGCGATGCTGAACGAGCTGCATCGCGCCGGCGTGCTCGACGACGAGGAGCTCGAGGAGAAGCGCCGCGCCGTCGAGGAGCGAACGAGCCCTTAGCCCGCGTCCACGGCGAGCGGCTTGCGGCCGCGCGCGAACGTTCGCGTCGCGGTCAGGCCCCAGTCGTCCTCGCGCCAGATGTACGTCTCCACCGACAGCGTCCGCTCGTCGGCCCGGTAGACGACGCACCCGCGCGCCTCGCCGCGCCTGCGCGGGCGCGGACGGCCGAGCCCGGGCGCGATCGAGACGACGACGCCGCGCGCGTCGCCCTCGATCACCTCGAACTCATGCCGCTCGGACACCGTCGACTGGTGGATGTGGCCGCCGAGGATCAGCTCGGCGCCCGAGTCGACGAGGCGGGCGAGCACGTGGTTGCGACGTGCCACCGGCCTCTTGCGCGTTCGCCACGGAGCGCCGATCATCTGATGGTGCATCACGACCACCCGCAGCGCGCCCGTCGCGGACTGCCGCAGCTTCGTCGCGACCCGTTCGAGTTGATCGTCGCGGACGCCTCCCGACTGGTGCCGCCACGGCCGCACCGAGTTGACGCCGACGATGTGTGCGTTCGCGCCGGCCAGCGAAGGCTCGGTCGTCCGCCACTCGCGCTCGAACTCCCGCCACGGCGACGCGAGCCGCGCGGGGAGGGTCCACGGGATGTCGTGGTTGCCGGGTACCGCCAGCACCGGCAGCTCGAGTCCGTGCAGGAACGCGGCGGCGCGCGCGTGCTGGTGTCGCTCGCCGCGGTGTGTCAGGTCGCCGCTCGCGATCACCAGCTCGGGCGCGATCCGCTCCGCCAGTCTCGCCAGCGCCCGCTCCAGGATCGGGTCCTCGTGCGCGCCGAAATGGAGATCCGAGACGTGCAGGATGCGCGTAGCCACCGGCGAAGGAGGCTATACAGTGGCTGAGATGGCCGACGAGCAGTCGACGGAGATCTTCGACGACCTCTACCTCGGCCTGCGCGCCGGGGGCGCGCTGCGCAAGCAGCGTCGCGGCGAGGCCCTGACCGCGGAGGAGCACGAGGCGCTCGGTCACTGGCAACGCCTGTCGCCCTGGCGCAAGGGCATCGCGATCGGCGCCTTCGCCGTCGGCACCTTCGGACTCGGCGTCACCGTCGGCGGGCTGATCTTCGGCCGCTGGCGCTCGAGCTGATCCCACGCAGGATCTACGTGCCGGGCGTCCGGTACCCGCAGGGCGTCTGACGCCCGCTTCGGCCGGCCAGGCTCAGCTCTCGGCGTCGCCGGGCGTGAAGATCACGGCCGGCACCTCCTCCTCGGCGGGGTCGACGTTTCGCAGCGCGACGTCGAACAGGGTCGCGCAGACGGCGGCGATCGGCACGGCGAACAGCACCGCCCACGGGCTGAAGAGGATGCCGACGGCGGTGACCGAGACGAGTACCAGCAGCGGCGACAGCCCGACCGCCCCGCCGAGCACCTTCGGCATCACGAGGTAGTCCTCGCACAGCCGCACCGCCGTCACGCAGACGACCGCGAGGATGCCGGTGTGGATCGAGCTCGTGAAGCCGACGCCGATCGCGAGGGCGGCCGCGGCGAGGGGTCCGATCACGGGGATCACCTCGACGATCCCCGCGAAGATGCCGACGAGCAGCCAGTACGGCTCGCCGATCGCCCAGAAGAGCAGCGACAGCGTCGCGCCGACCGCGAGGATCAGCAGCAGCGTGCCGCGCACGAAGGCGCCCAGCCGCAGGTCGATCAGCTTCCACGTGTCGCGCACGAGCTTGCGCCTGGGCCGGGGGAGCAGGGAGCAGACGAGATCGACCGTCCGGTCGCGCTCGAAGACCCAGTACCCCGCCGCCGCGAAGGTGAAGAAGATCCCGATCCCGATCTCGACCGCCTTCTTGCCCGCCTGCTCGGCGGGCTTGATCAGCTGCGAGCGGCTGGGAAGGTGCTCGAGCCGCTTTCGCAGCGCGATCAGCACGTCGTGTTTGATGCCGGTCGAGTTCTTCGCCGACCGCGCGATCTGCGCCTTGCCGCTCGGGCTCAGCGCGTGATCGACCTGGTCGAGCGCCCGCGGCGCCGCGAACCAGATCGCGACGGCGATCAGCCCCGCGATCGCGAGGTAGTGGACGGCCAGGCCGATCGGCCGCGGCACGTAATGGCGCGCGAGCCAGTCGATGCCCGGCCGGATGGCGGCGGCGATGATCGCGGCGGAGAAGAGCAGCGCGACCACGAGCCGGAGCGCCCACAGCGCGAGCGCTGCGACGACGATGCCGCCGGCGACGAGCGTGACGACGGCTGTACGGCGGGCCAGGACAGGCATGTCCGTGATCATCTCCCGCCGCCCGAGATCTGCAACGGGCCGCGGGCGAGGGCCGCTACGCGAGGCGCACGACCTTCGTCGCCGCGAGCCGGCGGCCGGCGCCGTCCAGGGCGACGACGTCGAGCTGAGCGGCGGGGGCCGGCAGAGCGATCGCCGTCTCGAACCCCGTGCGCGCGACGGTTCTCACCGGCCGCAGCCGGTCGGACGTCGGCCCCGTCCGGAGCTGCCAGCGCGTGACCTCCGTCGCGCCGTTCCAGCTGACGTGCACGGTGGGCGGGGCGCCGCCGGGGTCCGCGACGACCACCACGCTCGGCAGGGTCGTCGGGTGCGCGACCCACGGATAGCGGAACGCGCGGTAGGTGATGCTGCCGTCGCCGAATCGGGCGTCGAGGCGTAGGTCGCCCTCCGGCCCGATCTCCGAGAAGGACCCGGCGGTGCCCCAGCCGACGAAGACGCTGCCGTCCGGGAGGTCCTGTACGTCGCCCATCGCGACGGTGAGGCGCGGGTCGGGCGTGCGGTACTCCGCGACGACGGCGGCGCTCATCGCCTTCATGTCGAGCGCCAGCCGGAGTCCCCGCGACGACGGCTCGACGATCCCCTTCGGCCCCCAGGCGCCGTTGTCGAAGACCGTGATCGTCCCGTCGGCGTGGCGCCGGGCGTCGTGCTGGAAGTTGAAGGTCGCGCCCGGCCCCATCGCGAAGTCGCTCTTCCGGCCGCCGAGCCGCCAGATCACCCGGCCCGTGCGCCGGTCGACCTTGTACACCGTCGAGGTGTGTCGGCCCGAGACGAGCAGGTTGCCGTCGAGGTCGACGCCGATCGAGTTGAGGTGGAAGTAGTCGACGTTCGGCGAGCGCGCGAGGTCGCCGCGGTAGGTCTCGCTCACCGGGACGTGCTCGAGGCTGCGCCACTCGAACAGAACGCGCTTCTTCGCGATGTCGATCTCCTGGACGACGCCCTCGACGATCTGCCCGTCGACGGGGCCGCCGATCGCGGAGGCGTCGCCGGGAACCTGGTCGAAGATGGCGATCAGCGCCGTGCCGCGCGAGGTGATCAGGAACTCGTGCAGGTCCCCCTGCAGACGATGCCCGGCCTTCACGCGGGTGACCTCATGATAGGACGCGTCGGCGATCACGTAGTCGCCGCCGTACCCGCTGCCGAAGGTCGACACGTATCCCTCGTACCAGGTGAGCACGGGCCGGCCCCGGTAGCGCTGCACACGCAGGTTCATCGCCGTGCGGCCGTCGACCGGGAGGAACCACACCGGCTCCCCGGCGTCGTCGACGATCAGCGGGCCGAACTGCGCGCCGCTCGGCGGCGCGCTCGAGCCGCCGGCGGCCGAGAGCGGAAACGGCGCGAGGAAGACGTAGCCCGGCGCCGTCCCTCCGGCGGGCGCGGCGAGCACCACGGCGGGCGGCGCGAGCGTGGGGTCGGAGAGGAAGCTCGACACGCCCGGCGCCGTCGTCTCGCTCACACGGCGCGGACGTGCTCCGAAGGTGGGGGCGGCGGCCAGGCCGGCGAGCGCCGCGCCGGCCGCGCCCACGAAACCCCGTCTCGTCACCCGGTCGCCGAGCCGCAAGACACCCAAGCCTACGGTTCCGCGCCCGGAGCGTCCAGCCTCGACC
>JBOGZX010000185.1:0-3181 GCA_050697615.1 Gaiellaceae bacterium | reverse complement strand
GCGGGCGGCCGTCCGCTCGCCGTAGTGCGCGTCGTGGTGGAGGCGCGCGGGCGGCGGCTCGCGGATGCGCGCACGGTCGCCGCCGGCATCGTCGCGCTGCGCAACCTGCGGCGCGCGAGCGGCGTGCTCGCCGAATGGACGGAGTCGTTCCGTCCGCGCACCGTGCTCCTCGCGGGGCCACGGTCGTTCTGCGCAGGCGTCGAGCGCGCCGTCGAGGTGGTCGAGCTCGCGCTCGAGCAGCGCGGCGCGCCGGTCTACGTGCGGAAGCAGATCGTCCACAACGAGCACGTCGTCGCCGACCTCCAGCGGCGCGGCGCGGTCTTCGTGGAGGAGCTCGACCAGGTGCCGGCGGGCGGAACGGTCGTGTTCTCGGCCCACGGCGTCTCGCCCGCGGTGAAGCAGGATGCGGCCGACCGCGGCCTGGACGTGATCGACGCGACGTGCCCGCTCGTGAACAAGGTGCACGCGGAGGCCCGGCGCTTCGCCGCCGACGGCCACACGGTCTTCCTCGTGGGCCACAACGGGCACGAGGAGGTCGAGGGCACCTACGGCGAGGCTCCCGCGTCGATCGAGATCGTCGAGAACCTCGAGGACGCGGCGAAGGTGCAGGCCGCCGACCCCGGGCGGGTCTCGTTCCTCACGCAGACGACGCTCGCGGTCGACGAGACGAACCAGATCGTCGACGCCCTGCGCAGCCGCTATCCGGCGCTGCGGGGACCGCGCAGCGACGACATCTGCTACGCGACCACGAACAGGCAACAGGCGGTCCGCGCGGTGGCGCAGGCGGCAGATACGGTTCTGGTCGTGGGCTCGCGCACATCCTCCAACTCGCTGCGCCTCGTCGAGGTCGCCGAGCGCGAAGGCGCGGCCGCGTATCTCGTCGACGACGAGCGCGACGTCGATCTCGCCTGGCTCGCCGGAGCGGAGACGATCGGCATCACGGCGGGGGCATCGGCCCCGGAATCGCTCGTGCGCAGGATCGTCGACGGCATCGGCTCGCTCGGCGAGGTCGAGGTCGAGGAGCGGACGACGACGACCGAGTCGATTCAGTTCCGCGTCCCCCGGGAAGTACTGGTCCCATGAGTATTCCGCTCCGCCAGAACGTGGCGATCGCGCGCTATCTGCTCAAGCAGCGCGTGCGGCGCAACGAGAAGTTCCCGCTGCTCGTCGAGCTCGAGCCGCTGTTCCAGTGCAACCTCGAGTGCTCGTTCTGCGGCAAGATCCAGTACCCGCAGCACATCCTGAAGAAGCGGATGCCGGTCGAGCAGGCGCTCGAGGCGATCGAGGAGTGCGGCGCGCCGATGGTCTCGATCGCAGGCGGCGAGCCGCTCGTGCACCCGGAGGTGCACGAGCTGGCGGCGAAGCTGATCGAGCGGAAGAAGTTCGTCTTCCTCTGCACGAACGGGATCCTGATGAAGAAGAAGATGGATCTGTTCGCGCCGTCGCCGTACTTCGCGTGGGTCGTCCATCTCGACGGGATGCGCGAGCGGCACGACCAGTTCGTCGAGCGCGAGGGCACGTTCGACAAGGCCGTCGACGCGATCCACGAGGCGCAGCGCCGCGGCTTCCGCGTGAACACGAACACGACGTTCCTCACCACCGACACGGCGAAGACCGTGCGTGACGTGCTCGACTTCCTGAACGACGAGCTGAAGGTCGACCAGATGATGCTGTCGCCGGCCTACGCGTACGAGAAGGCCCCCGACCAGGAGCACTTCCCGGGCGTCGGTCAGGCACGCAAGATCTTCAGCGCCGCGTTCGCGGACGGCGCGCGCAAGCGCTGGCGGCTGAACCATACGCCGCTCTTCCTCGACTTCCTCGAGGGGAAGGTCGACTTCCAGTGCACGCCGTGGGGAATCCCCAGCTACTCGCTGTTCGGCTGGCAGCGCCCGTGCTACCTGATGGCCGACGGCTACACGACCACGTACCGGGAGCTGATCGAGACGACCGACTGGTCGAAGTACGGCCGCGGTCGCGACCCTCGTTGCGACAACTGCATGGCGCATTGCGGCTACGAGCCGACAGCGGTGATGGCGTCGACGCGCTCGGTGAAGCAGACGGTGCGCGCGCTCGTCGCGAACCGCTGAGCTGAGTAAGATCACGCCCGTGAACCGGTGGCATCTGCCGACGATCGGCCCGTCGTCCGACAAGCAGCAGGACCGCCAGCCCGGCCCCGACGCGCCTCGCGTTCCGACCACGGGCAGGTCGAAGCCGCGGGTGCTGTTCTCCGAGCCCGAGTGCCGTGCGGTCGTGATCGACCTGCGGGAAGGCGAGGAGATCGGAGAGCACACCGTGCGCGAGCGCGCGGTGATCCAGGTCGTTGCCGGCAGCGTCGTGCTGGTCTGCCCCGACGAGATAGCCGAATGCGCCACCGGCACGCTGATCAGCCTGGAGCCCGGCGAGCGCCACTCGGTGCGCGCCCTCGCGGACGCTCGGCTGCTGCTGATGCTGGCGCCGTGGCCCGCGCGCGACCGCGGCCTGGAAGACGACGCGACGCGCGATCCGCGGCACGTCCCGAGGAACGCCGTCGTGCGCTCCGAGGAATCGGCCGCCTGAGCTGACCAGAGCCTGAGACAATCGCCGCGTGCGGAGCGGCGTCATCGCGTTCGGTGCGGTCGCCGGGCTCGGCGCCGCGAACGGTGGGTTCTTCCCCGACTCCTGGGGGCCGGCGATCGTGCTGCTCGCCTGGGCCGCGGCGATGGCGGTGTTCCTCTCGCGGCCCCCCACGTTCCCGCGCCGGGGGCTCGCCTTCCTCGCGCTCGCGTGCGCCGTGGCGGGCTGGACGGCCCTGACCGCGGTCTGGTCGAGCAGCGTCACCTCCACCGCGCTGGAGACGGAGCGGGCCCTCGTGATCGTCGCAGGAGTGCTGGCGCTGCTGCTCGACCGCGATCGCACGTGGACGCTGCGGGGAGTCGTCGGAGCCGTCGCGCTGCTCTCCGTCTGGAACCTCGTCGCCCGCGGCGGGGCCTATACCGGCGACGAGGCGGTTCCCGTCGGCTACGCGAACGCGCTCGGCTCGCTCACCGCGATCGCCGTCCCGCTCGCGCTCCGCGAGCGCGTCACGTGGCCCGCGCTCGCGGTGCTCCTCCCCGTGCTGGCGGCCTCCGGCTCGCGCGGCTCGTACGCCGCGCTCGCCCTCGGCCTCCTCGTTGGGGTCGTCCGGCGTCCCGCGCTCGTCGTT
>JBOGZX010000184.1:0-3197 GCA_050697615.1 Gaiellaceae bacterium | reverse complement strand
TCGCCGAGCTCGACCTCCGCCCGTAGCTGCCGCGTGCGCACCCAGTCGATCGCGCGGTTGAGGACGATCCGGTGCAGCCAGGGAGCAAACGGCCGCCGGCGGTCGAAGTGGTCGAGGCTGCGGATTGCGGCGAGGAACGCCTCCTGGGCGATGTCCTCGGCGGCGGCGGCGTCGCCCGTGACGAGGTGCGCGGCACGGTACGCGCGCGGCCAGTGCTCGCGGAAGAGTCGCTCGAGATCGGCGACAGACCCCTGCTGGGCACCACGGATCCAGGCACGCTCCGCCACCCGCCGACTCTACGACGCAGATCCCCCACGAGGTCCATACGCCGCGGGGACCTCTGCGGGTCCCGGCCGCGTATCTGGGAACATGAAGCGGCTCGCGCTCCTCGTCCTCGCCGCCTCCTTCGCGCTCCCGGGTGCAGCGCGGGGCGCCGCCTGCTCGCCGCTCGACTGTGCGCCGAGCCAGTTCGCGCTCGGTCACGGGCTGATGGGCTTCCGCAGCATGGTGAGCAAGCCCGTCACCGTCGTCGACCTTCGCACGGGCGCCCGCAAGTGGGTGCTGCCGGCCGGCCTCACCGGCGGCAACCTGCTCGTCCACCAGGCCGGCCGCAACCTCGCCTGGTACGACGCGACCCGCGGCGCGCACCTCTACGACGTGACGCTGCCGAGCGTCGAGTACAGCCTGGCCGGCCTCTCGCAGAACGGCAGCCGCGCGGTGCTCTCGCGCTTCTCGCCGAAGGGGACGAGGTTCCTGGTCGCCTCCCGTCACGGGCAGCGGACCCTCGTGGTCCCCGGCGCGCGATGGCAGTTCGACGCGCTGCGCGGGCGCAACCTGATCCTGATCCACGACATACCGACGGGCGGTTACCAGGTGCGCCTGTTCGACCTGGTCTCGAACCGGCTCGTCCGACAGCCGCTGAAGGACCCGCACGAGTCGGCGACGATCTGGGGCTCCCCGTTCGAACGGCTCTCGTCCGCCGACGGCCGGTACCTATTCACGCTCTACATCGGACCGAACGGCGGCTCGATGATCCACGAGCTCGACCTGCAGAACGCGACCGCGCGCTGCATCGACCTGCCCGGCACCGGCGACTACAGCTCGGCGACCTCGTGGGGGCTCGTGCTCGCGCCCGGGCAGAGGAAGATCTTGGCGGTCAGCCCCGGCTACGGGCGCGTGGTGGCGATCGACGTGCGCGCGGCGCGGGTCGTCTCGTCGTTCCGGATCGACCTGCCGTACTGGAACACCGGCAACGTCGTGACGGCGGCAATAGCGCCGGACGGGAGGCGGCTCGCGCTCGCGAACGGCGAGCAGGTCGCGGTCGTCGGGCTGGGTCGAAGGAGGATCGTGAGCCGGCACGCGAACACGGCGATCGCGGTCGGCTTCTCGCCCGACGGCGCGCGGCTCTGGACGCTCTCCTAGGAGGCGCTTCCGAGGGCGGCTTCCTCGGTCGCGGCCGAGATCTCGCGGACGACCTCGACGATGTCGCGATTCGCGTTCCAGACGCGCAACTGGCGGTCGGCGCCGTTGCCGCGCGCCAGGATCTCGCGGACGCCCTCCAGCTCGCGCTCCGACCCGAGCTCGCGCGCGTGCGGCTCGACGTCGCGCAACGCGCGCCTGATCAGCTGCGCAACCGGCACCCGGTTCCGGCGGCCGGTGGCGAGATCCATCACCGGCGCCTCGAGCCCGTAGCGGGCGGCGAGCCACTTGTTCTCGGTCGTCAGCATCCGGTGCCAGGTCGGGATCTCCTTGCCGGCCTCGAACTGCTCGCAGTACATCTTCACGATCGCCTGGAAGAAGGCGGCGATCGCGACGACGTCCTCGAGGCGGGTGACCGCGTCGCAGACGCGCATCTCGATCGTTCCGAGCCGCGGGTGCGGCCTGATGTCCCACCAGATGTGGGTGTAGTCGGCGATGCAGCCGGTGCGCTCCAGCTGCCCCACGACCTCCGCGTAGTCGGCGTAGTCGGCGAAGCGGGGAGGCGGCCCCGAGCGCGGGAAGGCCGAGAAGACCATCTGCCGGCTCGACGACAGACCGGTCGGCTCGCCGCGCCAGAAGGGCGACGACGCCGACAGCGCGAGCAGCTGCGGCAGGTGCACGAGCAGCCCGTTCATCACCTGGATCGCCTTCTGCGGGTCGTCGACGGCGACGTGTACGTGCATCCCGAAGATCAACTCGCGCCGCGCGATGTACTGCAGCTGGTCGACCAGCTGGCGATAGCGGTCGCGGGCGGTGATGCGCTGACGCTCGAAGAGCGAGAACGGGTGCGTGCCCGCCGAGCCGACGCGGCACCCTTCGGCATGCGCCGTCTCGGCGACGTAGCCGCGCAGCTTCGCAAGCGAGGCGTGCACGTCGCTCGCGGTGCGGCACACGGGTGTCGTCACCTCGAGCACCGACTGCATCAGCTCGGCGTGGATGCGCTCCTCATGCTCGCTGTCCTCGACGGCGGCGAGCACCGAGTCGACGTGCTGCACGAGATCCCACGTCTCGGGATCGAGCAGCATGTACTCCTCCTCCACGCCGAGCGTGTACGGATCGCCCTTGCCGAACCGGTGGTCGAGCACGCTCGCGCCGTCGCCGCTGCCCGACGAGCCCTTGCCCGTGATCGACGGCGGGAAGATCTGCTTCACGGCTGAAGTATCACCGCTTCCGCCTCGATCTCCACGAGCCAGCGTGGGTCGAGCAGCTGCGTGACGATTCCGGTCGTGGCCGGTCGCGCGGTGGCGAACGCCTCGCCGTGCGCACGTCCGACGTCGTCGATGAAGCGCGCGTCGGTGACATAGATGCGCGTGCGCACGACGTCGTCGAGGCGAGCGCCGGCCTCCGCGAGTGCGCGCGCGATGATCTCGAGGCACACCGTCGCCTGCTCGTACGCGCCGGCGGGTGGGTCCGCGTCGCCGGGCATGATCGGCGCGGTGCCGGAGACCCAGACGCGGTCGCCGACGCGCACTGCGCGCGAGTAGCCGACGCGATCCTCGAACGCGGCGCCGGACGAGATCCGCTGCTTCTCCACATCGCTAGTCTCGCCGTTCGTGGATGCCCTCCGCCAGGTCGACGGCTGGCCATGCGAGCACGTCGCGGTCGGCGTGGTCTGCGCTGCCGAGGCGACGCACGGCGAGGTCGAGCGGCGCTTTCCGTGGGCTTCGGTGACGAAGCTCGCAACCGCGGTTGCGATGCTCGTCGCGGCCGAGGAGGGG
>JBOGZX010000183.1:0-3177 GCA_050697615.1 Gaiellaceae bacterium | reverse complement strand
CCAGCTGTCCGCCTGGCCGCCACCGGAGACGTGTCCCGAATGCGGGTCGGGAGAGCTCGAGCGCGACCCCGACGTGCTCGACACGTGGTTCTCGTCGGCGCTCTGGCCGTTCGCCACGCTGGGCTGGCCGGACGACACCGACGACCTCCGCTACTTCTACCCCGGCGACCTGCAGACGACGGCGCGGGAGATCATCCGCCTCTGGGAGAACCGGATGATCTTCTGCGGTCTCGAGCTGCTCGGCGAGATCCCGTTCACCGACGTCGTGATCCACTCGACCGTGCTCGCCACCGACGGGCGGCGGATGTCGAAGTCGCTCGGGACCGGGATCGACCCGCTCGACCTGATCGACCGGTACGGCACCGACGCCACGCGCTACGGGCTGATGAAGAACTCGCTCACGCAGGACGTCCGGTTCTCGTACTCGGCGATCGAGGAGGGGAGCAAGCTCTCGAACAAGCTCTGGAACGCAGCGCGGCTGGTCGTCACGGCGTGCGAGGGCGCGTCGCCGGAGGAACGGCCGTCGTCGCTCGAAGAGCGGTGGATCCTGGCGCGGCTGTCGCAGGCACAGCGCGCGGTCGAGCGGTTCCTCGCGGAGTTCGACTTCGCCCACTCGATGGACGAGCTCTACCACCTGACGTTCGACGATTTCTGCGACTGGTACCTCGAGGCGGTCAAGGCGCGCCTGTACGACGGCGACGCCGACGCGCGTGCGACCGCGACGGCCGCGCTCGAGCGCCTGCTGAAGCTGCTCCACCCGGTGATGCCGCACGTGACGGAGGAGATCTGGTCGCACCTGCCCGGTCGCGAGACCCGGCTGATCGTGGCGCCGTGGCCGGAGGCGGGTGACGAGAGCGACGCCGGCGCGCTCGACCGCGTGCAAGAGTACGCGCAGGTGTTCCGGCGCTCCGGCGTCGTGACGTCGCTCGACGGCGAGGAGAAGCGCATCTTCGACGCGGTGGTGAAGCCCGACCGCGCGCCGAAGCGCGACGGCGGCAGTGCCGACGCGGAGCGCGAGCGGCTGCGCGGCGAGATCGCGCGGGCCGAGAGGCAGCTCGCGAACGAGCGGTTCGTGTCGAACGCCCCGGCGCAGGTGGTCGATGCGGAGCGCGAGAAGCTCGAGCGCTACCGGCGCGAGCTCGATGCCATCGGCTGAGGCGGTCTCGTGGCTCGAGTCGCTCTCGCCCTGGCCGGCGGACGGGTTCGGGACCGGGCGGATGCGCGCACTCCTCGCGCGGCTCGGGGAGCCGCAGCGATCGTTCGACGCGGTGCACGTCGTCGGGACGAAGGGCAAGTCGACTGCCGCCCGCCGGATCGCGCGCACGATCGGCGGGCCCGCGTACACCTCGCCGCACGTCGCCGGCTGGCACGAGCGCCTCGACACGGACTCGGACGGCTTCGAGCGCGCCGTCGCCCGGATCCGGGGCGATGCCGAGGCGGTGCAGGCGACGCAGTTCGAGACGCTCACCGCGGCCGCGTTCGCCGATTTCGTGGAGCGCGGGGCGACCGTCGCGGCCGTGGAAGCCGGGCTCGGCGGCCGCCACGACGCGACGAACGTGATCGACGCACGCGTCGTCCTGCTCACGAACGTCGGCCTCGAGCACACCGAGGTGCTCGGCTCGACGCGCGAGCAGATCGCGGCGGAGAAGCTCGCCGTGGCAGGCCCCGGCGCGACCGTGGTCCTCCCTGACGCCGAGTTCGCGCACCTCGTCCGCGGTGAGTGGCGGATCGGCGGCGCGCAGGACGCCGTCGACTCGTTCCTCGGACGCCACGTGCCGCTCGCGGACGCGGCCCTGCCCGGCCGCCTCGAACTGCGTGACGGCGAGGTTCGCGACGGCGCCCACACGCCGGAGGCGGCCGACTGGCTGCTCGAGCGGCTTCCCCGGCCTCACGACTACGTCGTGGTCGCCTCGATCCTGGCCGACAAGGAGGTCTCCGGCCTGCTCGCTCGCCTCTCCCGCGCCGGGCGTACGCTGGTCGCGACCCGCTCCACGAATCCGCGCGCACTGCCCGCCCCGGTCCTGGCCGACCGGGCCCGAGGCGTGTTCGCCGAGGTCGAGGGCGTCGCGGATCCACGTCGTGCGCTCGCCCGGGCGCGGGAGCTCGGGCGGCCGGTGCTGATCACCGGCTCGCTCTACCTGCTTGCCGATCTCTCGAAAGAAGAATGAAATGCATACGATGTCGCGGCCCGGTGATCGACTCAGCGTCTTCCTGTTCGTCCTGGCGTTGCTGGTGCTCTTCGTCGGCGCCGCGTTTGCCGCGGGCTATCTCGTAGGAAGAATCCTCCTGTGATCGTCGCCTCCGCGTTCGGCAGCGTCCACGACTTCTTCCACTCGTCGACGTGGTACGTGATCCGGAACCTCGTGACCTTCTTCGTGCTGGTCTTCTGGATCGCCACGATCTACTGGGTCTACAAGGACGCGAAGCGCCGGATCGACGACCGTCTGATCGTGCTGGTGGTGACGGCGATCGGCGTCGTGCCGTTCATCGGGCCCCTCATCTACATGCTCTTCCGCCCGCCCGAGTACCTCGAGGACGTCCGCGAGCGCGAGCTCGAGATCAAGGCGATGGAGACGCGGCTCGGCGGACGCGACCTGCACTGCCCGGTGTGCCGCGCCGAGGTCGACGAGGAGTTCCTCGTCTGTCCGGTCTGCACGACGAAGCTGCGCCAGGCGTGCGCGACGTGCCGCCGGCCGCTCGAGACGCTGTGGCAGGTGTGCCCCTTCTGCGAGACGCCGATCGACCATGACCCGTCGACGGTGCAGCTCGCCCAGGCGAAGCGCCCTCCCCGCAGACGCTCGACCCGCTAGTCTCCGCGACCGCATGGCCGTCGAGCGCACCCTGATCCTCGCGAAGCCGGACGCGGTCGCCCGCAGCCTCGCGGGCGAGATCGTCGCCCGCTTCGAGCGCCGCGGCCTGAAGCTGCTGGCCGCCCGGCTCGTCACGGCGACCCGCGAGGTCGGCGAGACGCACTACGCCGAGCATCGGGAGAAGCCCTTCTTCGGCGAACTCGTCGACTTCATCACGTCGGGCCCGACGCTCGCATTCGTGCTCGAAGGCGAGGGTGCGATCGCGACGTGCCGCAAGACGATCGGCGCGACCAACCCGGCCGACGCCGACCCGGGCAGTCTCCGCGGTGAGTTCGCGCTGGCGATGCCGGACAACCTCGTGCACGGC
>JBOGZX010000182.1:0-5519 GCA_050697615.1 Gaiellaceae bacterium | reverse complement strand
GTCGTAGTCCACGGTCAGCTCGTCGGTGGCGGCGACGACCCGGACGACCATTCCTTTGTCGGCCGCCGCCTCGACCCACGGCGCGACGCCGCCGTCGTGGTCGAGCTGGGTCGTCAGGATCTCGTCGCCCTCGCGCAGATCCCGCGCCGCGGTCCGGCTGAGCGCGAAGTCGAGCGTCGTCATGTTCATCCCGAACGAGATCTCGTCCGGGCTGCAGCCGAGGAAACGGCCGGCGTCGTCCTTGGCACGCGCAAGGATCGCGCCGACCGCGCGGCCGGTCGCGTAGGGCGCGCCGAGGTTCGCCGAGGCCTCGCGCAACGCACGGGCGATCGCCTCCCCGACCTCGTCCGGGACCTGCGTCCCGCCGGGCGCGTCGAAGAACGCGAAGCCGGACTGCAGCGACGAGAAGCGCTCGCGCACCGCGTCGACCGAGAAAGCAGCTGTTGTCATACGTCCTCCCCGTTCAGAATGCGGCTCAGCACCGCTAGGTCGATGTTCCCGCCGGAGACAATGCACACGATCCTGCGCGCACCGTCGACCCGGCCCGAGACCGCCGCGGCGGTCGCCAGCGCTCCTGCGCCCTCGGCGACGACGCGCACCCGCTCGGCGATCAGCCGCACGCCCGAGGCTGCCTCGTCGAGCGGAATCGCGAACGCCCCGTCGATCAGTTCGGAGACGTGCTCCCAGACGCTCGGGATCACGGCACGGCTGCCGGACCCGTCGACGAAGGAGGGTACGTACTCGACGGCCGTCGGCACCCCGCCCGCCGCGAGCGTCGCGGCCACCGGTGCGGCCGTCGCGGGCTCGGCCGCGTACACCTTCACCTCGGGCCGTCGCTGCTTGACCGCGCTCGCGATCCCGGTGAGCAGGCCCCCGCCCCCGTACGGGACGACCACCGCGTCGAAGCCCGACAGCTGCTCGAGCAGCTCCAGCCCGATCGTGCCGTTGCCCGCCATCACGCGCGCGTCGTCAACGGGGTGCACGAACATGCCGCCCGCGCCGTCGTACCCGCCGTCGACGAGCACCTGCCACCACTCGTCGTAGGGCACCTTGATGACGCGGCCGCCGAGCCGGGCGATCGCAGCGAGCTTCGCCTCGGGCGCGTGCTCGGGTACCACGATCGTCGCCGGAACGCCGCGGAGCCGAGCGGCGAGAGCCACGCCCTGCGCCATGTTGCCGGCGCTCGCGGTGAGGACGCCGTCGCGCAGATCCTCGTCGGAGGCCTGCAGCACCGCGTTGCCCGCGCCTCTGATCTTGAACGAGTTGACGGGCTGCAGCGTCTCGAGCTTGAGATGGATCTCCGCGTCGGCGTCGACGTCGAGCCGCACCAGGGGCGTGCGCACGGCGACCGCCGCGATCACCTCGCGGGCGCGCTCGATCTCGGCGAGCGCGATCACAGCGGCACGACCGAGCCGGCGTTCTCGGCCTCGGCGCGCGCGAGCACATGCTCGGCGGCTGCGAGATCCTGGACGGCGAGGCCGAGCGACTTGAACACCGTCAGCTCGTCGTCGGAGCGCCGGCCCTGGACCGCGCCGATCAGCACCTCCCCCAACTCGCCGCGGATCGCGGCGGGGGTCAGCGCCCCCTCGCGCAGCGGGAAGAGGTAGTCGCCGGCCTCGTTGACCGTCGACTCGCGCCGGTCGACGAACAGCGATCCCTCGACCATCGTCGCAGTATCGAGCTCGCGCGTCGTCGGGATGCTCGAGCCGACTGCGTTCACGTGAGCCCCCGTCTTCAGCCAGGAGCGACTGAGGATCGGCTCCACCGCCGAGGTCGCGGTGACGACGACATCGGCGTCGCGCACGGCGTCCTCGGCGCTCGCCGCCTCCTCGACGCCGTCGAACCGGCCTGCGTGCCCCGGCGTACGGCTCCACATCAGGACGCGGTCGAACTTGCGCACCGCCCGCATCGCATCCAGGTGCGCCGCCGCCTGGAACCCGGCGCCCAGAATCGCGAGCGTCTGCACATCTTCCCGCGCCAGCGTGCGCGTTGCCACGCCCGACACGGCGGCCGTGCGCACGGCGGTGATCGCGCCGGCGTTCATGATCGCGCGCGCCTCGCCGGTCTCGCCGTCGAAGAGCGCGACGAACCCCTGATGCGGATCGAGGCCGCGCGCGGAGTTGCCCGGGCAGACCGCCACCGTCTTCAGCGCGAACAACGGTTCGGGCTCCGCGCGATAGGCGGGCATCAGCCCGAGCAGGTTCGACGCGCCCGGCGGACGCACGACGAAGCGCAGCGGGTTGTGCAGCTCGCCGCGCGCGAGCGACTCGAGCGCACGCGCCATCGTCTCGATGCACTCGTCCATCGGCAGGAGCCGCCTCACGTCGTGCTCGTCGAGGACCCGCACGGTCATGCCTGCGACCCCGTCAGGCCGACATCGCGAAAGAGACTCCCGAGCTCGCGATGCTCCGCCTCCGACAGGCGAAGCTCGCGGGCGGCCAGCACCGGTGCGAGCTGCTCCGGACGGTTCGGCCCGCAGACGGCGCCCGAGACTCCCGGGTGCTCGAGCACCCAGGCGAACGCGAGCGCCGACATGTCGACGCCGCGGGCGGCGGCCGCAGCCTCGAGTCGCTCGAGGCCGTCGAAGACGGCGTCGTCGACCAGATCCTCGTACGGGCCGGGGCGCTGCGTCATCCGGGAGCCGGCGGGAAACGGCTCCCCGCGGCGGTACTTGCCGGTCAGCCAGCCGCCGCGCAGCGGGCCGAACGGCACGTAGGCGATCCCGTGCTCGCGGCAGAGCGGCAGCACGTCGCGCTCGTCACCGCGATCGAGCAGCGAGAACGAGTTCTGGACGACCGCGGCGAAAGCTACGGCGAGCGCCTCGCCGATCCCGGCCGCGTCGTAGTTGCTCAACCCCCAGGCGCCGATCAGCCCCTCCGAGCGGAGGTCCTCGAAGGCCGTGACGGTGTCGGCGAGCGGCGTCGCGGGATCGGGCTCGTGCGCGAGGTAGAGGTCGACCCGCTGTACCCCGAGCCGCTCCAGGCTGCCCTCGAGCTGGCGCCTGATCCGGTCGGGCGCGAGGCCGAAGTCGCCGGGGAGCCCCCGCGTCGAGTGGAAGACCTTCGTCGTGAGCGTCAGCCCCTGCGGGCAGCGCGCGGCGCACCAGCGGCCGATGAACTCCTCGCTGCGGCCGCCGCCGTAGCCGTCGGCGGTGTCGAACCAGCGGATGCCGCCCGCCCACGCGGTGTCCATGATCGCGAACGCCGTCTCCTCGTCGATCCCCTGCCCGAAGAACTCGGGCGCAGAGCCGACGCCGCCGAAGTTCCCGCAGCCGAGGCTGAGCCCCTCGACCACTACGGGAGGTTCAGCTCGGTGAGCGTGTTCCGCACGTCCCACAGCTCGGGGAAGAACGACTTGTGCACGAGCCGCCCCATCACCTCGACGGGCGTGCCCTGCGTGCCGACCACGCCGGCGCCGATCGTGCGCTGCACGACCTTGAGGTGGACGACGCGCCAGACGATCACGCGCTCGTCCCACTCGATCAGGAGCTCGGCGAGCGTGTAGAGGTCGTCGAACTCGCGCCCGCGGGTGTAGACGTCGACCAGCGACAGGCCGGCGGCCTCGTGGGCCGCGTGGAACGCCTCCCCGAGCGGCGGTGTGACCCGGCGGATCTCGCGGAAGCCGGGGGAGTCGAACCCGCTGCCGTGCCCGAGCGCCTTCCGCACCTCGGTGTACTCCCACGGCGACATGTGCTCGAGCATCTCGAGCGCGGCGGTGACCAGCCTGAGGCAGTGGCTCGCGCGACGCAGGAGCCGGTTCGCGGCGGCCACGTCCCCGCGCGAGACCAGCGCGGCCGCCTCCTCGACCTCGTTCCACGCGAGCTTCAGCCACAGCTCCGACGACTGGTGGACGGTCTGGAAGAGCAGCTCGTCGCGATGCATCCGCTCGCCCGCGTCCTTCTGCAGTGCGAGCAGCTCGTCGGTGCGGAGGTAGCGCTCGTAGTCGGACGGCGCGTCCCCCGGCAGCACCGGCTCTGCCAGCGGCGGCCGGTCGCTCATGATCGTTCCTCGCTGCCGTCGAAGATACGCATCGGCAGGCCGGCGAGCGGCACCCCCCCGTCGGCGGTGACGAGCCAGGTGTCCTGCATGTACAGGCAGGCCCGCCCGTCGGCGGAGATCACGTGCGGGTGCATCGAGAGCACCATGCCGCTGTGCAGCACGGTGTCGTCGCCCTCGCCGACCTTGGGGACCTCGATCATCGTCATGCCGATCGAGTGGCAGGTGACGTGGCCGAGCGCCCAGCCGCGGTCGGTGAATCCCTTCGAGACGGCGCGATGCGCGTCGTGCGCCGTCGCGCCGTCGCGGAGGACGCCCTGCGCCGCCTCGTAGTACTCCTCGTAGGCCTCGAGCATCCGCTTCGTCTCGTCGCTCGGCTCGCCCGGGCAGATCGCACGCGAGACCTCGACCCAGTGGCCGCCGGGCCCTGCGATCTCGAGCGACGGGAGCAGGAGGTCGGTCTCGCGCACGCGCCTCGAGCCCGCGATCTTGAACTCGGGCAGCGCCGCACCGTCCTCGCCGGTGAGCACCATGTCCATCGTCAGCCGGCCGCAGCCCTGCGAGACGAAGTACTCCTCGCAGGGCGCGAGGATCTCGCGCTCCGTCTTCCCGACCTCGAACGCGTCGAGGAACCGCCAGAAGCCCTCCGTGTTGATGCGAACGCTCTCGCGCACCGACGCGAGCTCGAACTCGCTCTTGACCGCCCGCGCGTGGTCGAAGCCGACATCCCAGGGGACGATCTCGCAGGCGCCGTCGAGGGCGCGGTAGTCGCGGACGGTCATCACGTAGTCGAGCCCGTACACGCCGACCCGCTTCCCGCGGACGCTGTCGGCGAGCCGTTCGCCGGGGCGGTCGACGAACTCCTGCTGGTCGATCCACGTCGTCCCGTGCTCGCCCACGTAGCGCGCCTCGCGCGGGAAGACGATCGACGGATCGCCGTCGAGCGGGAGCAGCACGTACGCGTACCGGTGGACGATCACGAAGCCGGACATCCACGTGACGGCGCCCTCGAAGCCCGAGTACTCGCTGCCCGAGACGATCGCGGCGTCCAGGCCGTCGCGGGCCATCGCTTCGCGGACGCGCGCGTAGCGGCGCTCGACCTCCTCGCCCGGCACCGCGCCGGCGCTGCTGCCGATCACTATTGCGTCCACGACGCCTCCATTCCCTTGACGAGTGCCCAGATCGCCGCGTGCTCGGGCGTGTCGACGCCGAAGCGCCGGCCGAACTCCACGATGCCGCCGTTGAGGTAGTCGACCTCGGTCTGGCGGCGCGCCTCGACGTCCTGCAGCATCGACGCCTTGTGGTCGTAGGCGACCTCGGGCCGGGCGGCGTAGTCGATCAGCGCCTCGGGGTCCGAGTCGAGCTCGATGCCCTGTGCGGCCGCGACCGCCTTGCCCTCGTCGACGAGCTTCGTGACGAGTGCACGCAGCGGCGCACGCTCGCAGAGGCGGCCGTGCGTCAAGCCGGTCAGCGCGCCGAGCGGATTCGTCGACGCGTTGAAGATCACCTTGCGCCACTGGGGGC
>JBOGZX010000181.1:0-9195 GCA_050697615.1 Gaiellaceae bacterium | reverse complement strand
GCCGTCGACCCGGTAGCGCCGTCGCTTGCCGGCGCCCTGGCCCGGCTCAACGGCTGGATCGCCGCCTACACCGCCGCCTGTGCACGCGCCGTCGCAGCCGCGCCGTTCGCCCAGGTCACCGGTCCCGCGGCGGGGGTCGCGGCGGCCTGCTCGCTGGCCGCCGCCGCCTATGCTTGGCGGCGATGGCGGACGATCTCGAGCCGGCCTACCTGATCGGCGGCAGCGATCGGCCGAAGGTCGACCGCGCCGTCGCGCGGCTGCGGAGCCGGTTCGACGCCGACGCCGTCGAGGTGCACGACGTTCTGACGACCACCGCCGCCGACGCCGTCGCCGCATGCAACGCGATGGGGCTGTTCGGGGCGGGGCTCAGGCTGGTTGTCGTCGAAGGAGTCGAGGGCTGGAAGGCCGACGACGCGAAGGCGATCGCCGCCTATCTGAAGTCGCCGGCCCCGGGGACGACGCTCGCGCTCGTCGCCGGGGAGCTGAAGAAGGACGCACCGATCGCCAAGGCCGTCTCCGGCGCCGGCCAGGTGCTGCTGTGGGACGTCGCGCAGAAGGCCGTCCCCCGCTGGATCGCGGATCAGTTCAAGCTGCACGGGACAACCGCCGAGCCCGAGGCATGCCGGCTGCTCGCAGAGCTCGTGGGCGACGACCTCTACGAGCTGGCCGGCGAGGTCGACAAGCTCGCGACGTGGGCCGGCGGCGCCGTCGTCACCGACACGGACGTGGAGGCGCTCGTCGCGCCGCGCGCCGGATCGCCGCCGTGGAACCTCACGGACGCCTGGGGCGTCCGCGACGTCGGCGGCGTGCTGCGGGCCGCAGAGCGAACGCTCGACCGGACGGGCGATCCGGTCTCGAAGACGATCCCGCGACTCCTCGGCAGCCTCACCAAGCACGTGCGGAACGCGCGTGCTGCACGTCAGCTCGAGGAGCAGGGGCTCTCGTCCCAGGAGGCGGCCACGCGGCTCGGGATGAAGCCGTACCCGGCGCAGAAGCTGTTCGCTCAGGTGCGGAACTTCAGCGGCGGGGAGCTCGACGATGCGCTGATCCGGCTGGCCGAGCTCGACCGCGCCCTCAAGGGCGGATCACGGCTCGCGGGCGAGCTCGAGCTCGAACGGGCGCTCGTCGAGATCACCGTACGCGCGTAGACCTGTTCTACGTCGAAGCGAGACCGAGACTACGCGTCGGTGCCGAGACGCGCGACCTGCGACTTCTTGCGCGCGCCGGCATTGCGGTGCAGCGCTCCGCGCGACACGGCCTTGTCGATCAGCCGGACGAGGTTCCTGCGCTCCGAGTTGGCCGTGGCGGTGTCGCCGTCGGCGATCGCCGCCGAGAGACGCTTCGTCAGCGTCTTGACCTGCGAGCGGTAATGGAGGTTCTCGAGGCGCTCCTCGCCCGCGATCCTGACCCGCTTCTTCTGCTGCTTGATGTTCGGCATGAGGTCGAAAAGGCCCGCACCTGCGGGCGCGGCGATGGTAGCAGCCTCGCGCTGCCCGCTGGACCTCTCCCTATGCTGCCGCGCGTGGACTCCGATCCCTCCGCCGCGGCGCGCGACGCCCGCCGGCGCGCGCGCAACGAGCAGCGCCGGGCGAGGGGCAAGCCGACGTGGGACTTCGAGGAGTACCCGCCGGGATTCGGGCGGTCGGAGGCGGAAATGCCGCCGGCGATCGTCGATCCCGAGCAGCCGACGATCGTCATCCCGCCGGGCCGCCTGCACACGGCGGGCGGCCGGTCGGCGGCCACCGCGTCGACGGCCACGGCGGATGCGGGGGCTCGGAGTCGGCTCGCCCGCTCGACCGCGATCTTCGGGGTCGCCACCGGCCTCTCGCGCGTGCTCGGCCTCGTCCGCGAGATGGTCGCGGCGTACTACTTCGGCGCCGCCGGCCGCATCAACGCGTTCACCGTCGCCTACCAGTTCCCGAACCTGGTGCGCGCGCTCGTCGCCGACGCCGCACTCTCGTCGGCGTTCGTGCCGGTGTTCAGCGACCTGCTCGAGAAGGGCGAGCGCCGCCGCGCCTGGCGCGTCGCGTCGAGCCTCTTCTGGCTGATGCTGCTCGGCCTGAGCGGGCTGACCGCGCTCTTCGTGCTGATCGCTCCGTGGGTGGTCGACCTCTTCGGCTACTCGGGTCAGGATCGCGGCCTCGCGATCGGCCTCTCGCGGGTGCTGTTTCCGATCGTCCTCCTGCTCGGCGTGTCCGGGATCGTGGTGGGGATCCTGAACAGCTACGACCACTTCACGGTCCCGGCGCTGTCGCCCGTCTTCTGGAACCTCGCGATCATCGCCGGCCTCGCGATCGGCGTCCCGCAGGCGGGCGCGCAGAGCACGAAGCTCTACGTCTACGCCGCCGCCATCCTCGCGGCGACATTCATCCAGGTGTTCCTGCCGATGCCGTGGCTGCGGGGCCTCGACCGGGGCGAGGAGCGGCTGCGGATCGTGCTCGACTGGCGCGATCCCGCCGTGCGACGGGTCTTCAAGCTGATGCTCCCGGTGACGCTCGGGCTGGGGCTGATCAACGTCAACGCGGTGATCGACACGTTCTTCGCGGCGCGCTTCGTCGACCCGAACCTCGGCCCGCGGGCGATCCAGGCGGCGTTCCTCGTCTACATGCTGCCGCAGGGGATGTTCTCGGTGGCGATCGCGACGGTGCTCTTCCCGACACTGTCGCGGCTCGCCTCCCGCGGCGACCTGCGCGGGTTCGCCGAGTCGGTGTCGAGCGGGCTGCGGCAGATCGTGTTCCTGCTCGCCCCCACCGCCGTGATCAGCGCCGTCCTTGCAGAGCCGATCATCCGCATCCTCTACCAGCGCGGCCACTGGCATGCGGCGCAGACGCCCGTTGTCGCCGGCGCGCTCGCGGCGTTCAGCGCCGGCCTCGTCTTCAACGGCGCGATGCTGATGCTGAACCGGGCGTTCTTCAGCCTGCAGTCGAACTGGGTCCCGACGGTGGTCGCGCTCGGCAACCTCGTCCTGAACGCGCTGCTCGACTTCGCCTTCTACCGCTTCGGGCTCTGGGGGATCCCGCTCGCGACGGCGGTCTGCAACATCGCCGGCACAGCGGCACTGACGATCCTCCTGCGCCGGCGGCTCGGACGCATCGACGGCACCGCGATCGGCGCGACGGTGGGCAAGGTCGTCGTCGCCTCCGTCCTCGTCGCGGTCGTCTCCTACGTCGTGTGGCGGCCACTCGACGCTGCGCTCGGCCGCTCGTTCGGCGCCCAGGTCGTGTCGCTCGGAACGGCTCTCGCAGCCTCGGTCGGCGTGTACCTCGCCCTAGGCCGGGCGCTCGGAGTACGCGAGTACCAGGCGCTACTCTCCCTGCGAAGCCGGCTCCGTTCCGGCTGACACGTCATGGACCAGCAGCACATCCGCAACTTCTCGATCATCGCGCACATCGACCACGGCAAGTCGACGCTCGCGGACCGCATCCTGCAGCTCACCGACACGGTGTCGGCGCGCGAGATGCGCGACCAGGTGCTGGACACCATGGACCTCGAGCGCGAGCGCGGGATCACGATCAAGGCCCAGGCCGTCCGGGTCAGCTGGAAGGGCCACCAGCTCAACCTGATCGACACGCCCGGCCACGTCGACTTCACCTACGAGGTGTCACGGAGTTTGCAGGCGTGCGAGGGCGCGCTGCTCGTCGTGGACGCCGCGCAGGGGATCGAGGCGCAGACGCTCGCGAACGCCTACCTCGCGATCGAGAACGACCTCGAGATCGTCCCGGTCGTCAACAAGATCGACCTGCCGGCCGCCGACCCGGCCGCCGCGTCCGCTGAGGTCGCCGACCTGATCGGCGTCGATCCTGATCGCGTGCTGCGCATCTCGGCGAAGACCGGTCAGGGAGTTGAGGCCGTGCTCGACGCGATCGTCGAGCGGATCCCGCCGCCCGCCGGCGACGCTGCCGCGCCGCCGCGTGCCCTGATCTTCGACTCTTCCTACGATCAGTACCGCGGCGTCGTCGCGTTCGTCCGCGTCGTCGACGGCGTCTTCCGTCCGCGCATGGAGCTGCGCGCGATGGCACTCGGAACTCGCTTCGAGGCGCAGGAGATCGGGTTCATGTCGCCGACGAACCGGCCGGTGCAGGAGCTGCACCCCGGCGAGGTCGGCTACGTGATCACCGGGCTGAAGGACGTCTCCGAGCTCCGAGTCGGCGACACCTTGACCGGTGAGGGCAACTCCGCGGCGGCGCCGCTGCCGGGATACAAGGACGTCAAGCCGATGGTCTTCGCCGGGCTCTTCCCGACCGACTCCGACGACTATCCGGAGCTGCGCGACGCGCTCGACAAGCTGAAGCTGAACGACGCGGCGCTGTTCTACGAGCCGGAGACGTCGCAGGCGCTCGGCTTCGGCTTCCGGTGCGGCTTCCTCGGTCTTCTGCACATGGAGATCGTCCGCGAGCGGCTCGAGCGGGAGTTCGACCTCGACCTGCTCGTGACCGCGCCGAACGTCGCCTACCGCGTGCGTGCGATGAACGACCCGGACTGGGTAGAGGTGCACACGCCGTCCGACCTGCCCGATGCGTTCGAGGAGGTCGAGGAGCCCTACATCAAGGCGTCGATCATCGTGCCGAAGGAGTTCGTCGGCGCCGTCATGGAGCTGAACAACGGGCGCCGCGGGCGCTTCGACCAGCTCGAGTACCTCTCGCCGGAGCGTGTGCACCTCACGTACGAGCTGCCGCTCGCGGAGATCGTGCTCGACTACTACGACCAGCTCAAGTCGCGCACGCGCGGGTACGCGAGCTTCGACTACGACGTCGCGGGCTTCCGCTCCGGCGACCTGGCGCGCGTCGACATCCTCGTGGGGGGCGAGCCGGTCGACGCGTTGTCGCTGATCGTGCATCGCGAGTTCGCGTTCGAGCGCGGCAAGAGCCTCGTCGAGAAGCTGAGGGAGGAGATCCCGCGGCAGATGTTCGACGTGGCGATCCAGGCCGCGATCGGCGCGCGGATCATCGCCCGCGAGACGGTCAAGGCGCGGCGCAAGGACGTGCTCGCCAAGTGCTACGGCGGCGACATCACCCGCACGCGCAAGCTGCTCGAGAAGCAGAAGAAGGGCAAGAAGCGGATGAAGCAGGTCGGCGGCGTCGAGGTGCCGCAGGAGGCGTTCCTCGCCGTGCTCAACCTCAACGAGACCGCGAGGCGCTGATGGCGCTCGAGCTGCGAGCGACGTGCGAGCGGTGCAGAGCCGCGCTCACCCCGGACGGGCCGGCCGCGATCTGCTCCTACGAGTGCACCTTCTGCCTCCCGTGCGCAGCCACGATGGAGCACGTGTGCCCGAACTGCGGCGGAGAGCTGGTCCCGCGGCCGCGCCGAGCGATCTGAGTGCGGTGGCCGGCGCCCGGCACGTCTACGTCCACCTGCCGTTCTGCGGGTCTCGCTGCGGCTACTGCGACTTCGTCACGGTCGTCGGACGGCCCGAGCAGCACGCGCGCTACGTCGACGCGCTGTTGCGGGAGCTCGAGCTCGAGCGGCACCTGCTGGCGCCACGGCTCGAGACCGTCTACCTCGGCGGCGGAACCCCGACGCTCACGGCGCCGGCCGAGCTGGAGCGGCTCCTCCGCGCGCTTCCCCGGGCCGCGGAGGTCACGGTCGAGGCGAACCCCGAGACGGTCACGCCCGGGCTCGCGGCGCTGCTCGCCCGCTGCGGCGTCGACCGCGTCTCGCTCGGCGCCCAGACGTTCTCGGAGCGGCTCCTGACCGTGCTCGACCGCGCCGCCCGACCCGACGACGTCCGGCGCGCCTTCCGGCGGCTGCGCGCTGCCGGAATCGACAACATCTCGCTCGACCTCATCTACGGGATCCCCGGCCAGGAGCCGGCCGACCTGATGCGGGATCTCGCCGAGGCGCTGGCTCTCGAGCCGGAGCACCTCTCCGCCTACGAGCTCGAGGCGAACCCGGGAACCCGCTTCGCGCATGCGCACGGAGCCGCGCTCGAGCACCAGGCCGAGTCGATGGAGACGTACTTCGAGCGCGTCGTCGAGCTGCTGACCGCCGCCGACTACCGCTGGTACGAGACCGCGAACTTCTGCCTCGCGCCGGACCGGGCGCAGGGGCGCGACCTGCGCGCGCGCCACAACGTCGGCTACTGGCTCGGGCACGACTACCTCGGGCTCGGCGTCGGCGCCGTCAGCACGATCGAGCATCACCGCCGGCGGAACGCGCCGTCGCTCAAGCGCTACCTGGCCGCCCTCGAGCGAGGCGACCGCCCGCCGCGCGAGCACGAGGAGCTGCCTCGGCAGGTGCGCGACACCGAGCGCGTGATGCTCGGCCTGCGCCTCGACGAGCCGCTCGACCTGGCCGGGCTCGAGGGAGCGCTGGACGAGGTCGAGCTCGGGCGACTGACTGCCCTCGGCCTCGCCGTCCGTGAGCGCGGCACGCTGCGGCTGACCACGCGCGGCCGCTTTTTGGGCGGCGGCGTCACGGCGCGGCTCCTCGCCTGATCGGAGTCATGCGGTCACGCGGGTGCGCGCCGTACCATGGATCCGTGCAGATCCTGATCTCCGAACGGCAGCGCGACATCCTCCGGCGGGTCGTCGAGGAGTACGTCGCCACGGGCCAGCCCGTCGGCTCGAGGACGCTCGTCGAGCGCGCCGAGCTTCGCGTGTCGCCGTCGACCGTGCGCTACGAGCTCGCCGAGCTCGAACGAATCGAGCTGCTCACGCACCCGCATACCTCCGCGGGGCGTGTGCCGACCGAGGCCGGCTACCGGCTCTACGTCGACGATCTGCTGACGCATCCGGAGCCGCGAACGAGCGAGTTTCCGCTGGGGCTGCCCGAGGCGAGGGCGGAGGTGGAGGAGGCCTTGCAGGCCACCACCGAGGCGCTCGCGCAGGTGACCCGGCTGCTCGCGGTCGTGTCGGCGCCGCCGATGCAGGCCGCCACCGTCCGGCACGTCGAGGTCCTGCTGCTGCAGCCGAGCGTGGTGATGGTGGTCGTGATCACGTCGACCGGCGGCGTGACGAACCTTCGCTACTCCTTCCGTGCGCCCGTCGACCCGGGGCTCGTGACGTGGGCGGCCGAGTATCTGAACGAGCGACTCGCAGGTGCCCACATCGGCTCCCGGGCGGTGAAGCTCGCGTTCGACGAGCCCGCGTTGAGGGCGCGAGAGCGGGAGTTCCTGCTGGTCGTACGCGGCGCGTTCGAGCAGGCAGCCGACGCCGACCGCCGGCTGTTCGTCGGCGGCACCGCCGGTCTGCTCGACGAGATGCGTGCCGAGGAGATCGGGGCATACCGAAGCCTGATGGAGGCACTCGAGAAGCGGGCAGCTCTGCTCGACATGCTCGCCCAGCGGCTCGACCCGCGGCGGCCGTTCGCGCGGGTCGGCGAGGAACTCGAGCAGCCGGGTCTCCGTGACCTGGCGCTCGTGGGCGCGACCTACGGGCTCGCGCACCGGACGCTCGGCGCCGTGAGCCTGCTCGGGCCGCTCCGGATGGACTACGAGAAGGCGCTCAACTCGGTGCGCGCGGCCGCGCACGAGTTGTCGCGCTTCGTCGAAGAGGCATACGCCGAGGACTGATGGCGACCACCGACCGCGACTACTACGAGCTGCTCGGCGTGCCTCGCGACGCCGACGACGCGACGATCAAGAAGTCCTTCCGGCGCCTCGCCCGCAAGCTGCATCCCGACGTCTCGACCGAGCCGGACGCGGAAGTACGGTTCCGCGAGGTCACGGAGGCCTACGAGGTGCTGTCGAGCTCGGAGACGCGGGCGCTCTACGACCGCTACGGGCACGCCGGTCTGCGCTCGGGGGGCTTTACGCCCACCAGCTTCGACATGGGCGGGCTGAGCGACCTCTTCTCGGCGTTCTTCGGCGACGAGGCCTTCGGCTCCGCGGGACGCGGCGGCTCGCGTAGGCGCGGCGGAGACGTCGGCGCCGAGGTCGAGATCTCGCTCGTCGACGCCGCGCGCGGGACGTCGGTGGAGGTGCCGTTCGACGTCGCCGTCTCCTGCGCGACCTGCGGCGGCGACGGCGTCGAGCCGGGCACGCAGCCGGTGACCTGCCCGCGCTGCGAGGGAGCCGGACGGCTGCATCACGTCTCGCGCAGCGTCTTCGGCGAGTTCGTCCGAGCGCAGGGCTGCCCGCAATGCGGCGGACGCGGCCAGATCGTCGAGCATCCCTGCCGCACGTGCGACGGGGCGGGGCGCGTCGCCGCGACGCGCTCGCTGAAGGTCGACGTTCCCGCCGGCATCCACGACGGCCAGCGCATCCGCGTCTCGGGCGAGGGCCACGCGGGGGAGGTCGGCGGGCGCGCCGGCGACGTGTACGTGCTCGTACGCGTACAGCCCGACGCGCGCTTCGTGCGCGAGGGCAACGACATCTTCTCGCAGATCGACCTCACGATCGTGCAGGCCGCGGTCGGCGCGACGGTGCAGGTCGAGACGCTGGAAGGTCAGGTGTCGCTCGATCTGCCCGCCGGCACGCAGCCGGGCGAGGTGCGCGTGCTGCGCGGCAAGGGCATGCCGGTGCTGCAGGGGTTCGGTCACGGCGACCAGCGCGTGCTCGTCAACGTCTCCGTGCCGCGGCGCCTCAATGACGAGCAGCGGCGCCTCCTGCTCGAGTTCGAGGCCGCGACCGACGAGGACACCTACCGGCACGACGAGAGCTTCTTCGAGAAGCTGAAGAGCGCATTCCGTTGACGGGCCGCCTCCGGCGCGTGTCGGTGCAGGTCGGAGATGAGAAGGCCGAGGATGCGCGGGCGACGATGATCGAGCTGTTCCCGGAGGGCTTCGAGGAGGTCGAGCACCGGGGAGGGATCGAGCTCGCCGCGTACACCGACGCGGCCGGGGAGGAGCGCCTCTGGCATTTCTTCGGCGTCGGCAAGGGAGCGGACGTCGAGGCGGGCTGGGAAGACCGGTGGCGGAGCTTCCACCGGCCGATCCGCACGGGCCGGCTCTGGGTGGGGCCGCCGTGGGTCGAGGCCCCGACGTCCGCGCTCGCCGTCGTCATCGACCCGGGGCGGGCGTTCGGCACCGGCGCGCACCCGACGACGCAGCTCTGCCTGCAGCTCATGCAGGAGGTGGACGCCGGCTCGCTGCTCGACGTCGGCTGCGGCTCGGGCGTGCTCTCTGTCGCGGCGGCGCTGCTCGGTCATTCGCCGGTGCTCGCCGTCGATGTCGAGGAGCCGTCGACCGTCGCGACGCTCGAGAACGCACAGCGGAACGGCGTGGAGGTCGACGTCCGTCTCGTCGGCGTCGACGACC
>JBOGZX010000180.1:0-2536 GCA_050697615.1 Gaiellaceae bacterium | reverse complement strand
AGCGGCGTGTCCTGCTCGTGGCCGACCGCCGAGACGACGGGAACGGCGCAGGCCGCCACCGCACGGATGACGCGTTCGTCCGAGAACGGCAGGAGATCTTCGAAGCTGCCGCCGCCGCGTGCGAGCACGATCACGTCGGCGCCGCGGCCGCAGAGATCGTCGATCGCCTTCACGATCGCCGCGGTCGCGCGCGGCCCCTGCACGTAGGTCTCGGCGACCAGGATGTTCGCCGGAGGGAAGCGCTGCGCGATGTGCGTGAGCACGTCGCGCTTCGCCGCAGCGTCGTTGCCGGTGACGAGCCCGACGAGTCGCGGGAAGCGAGGCAGCGCGCGCTTCCGCCCGGCTGCGAACAGCCCCTCCGCGGCGAGCGTCTGCTTCAGCCGCTCCAGCGCCGCCAGGTGCGCGCCCGCGCCGAAGCGCTCGATCGTCAGCGCCTTCAACCGCAGCTCGCCGCGCTGCTCGTACAGCTCCGGCCGGCCGAACACGTGCACGCGCTCGCCGTCGGCGAGGCCGAGCTGCAGCGCGTCGAAGACACCGCGCGGCATCTGCGCCGGCAGGCACGCGCCGTCCTCGGAGTCCTTCAGCGTGAAGAAAACGGAAGCCCAGCGGTCCTGCCGTCGCAGCTCCGTCAGCTCACCCTCGACCCACAGCGTGGGAAGGCGGTTCAGCCAGGTCGCGACGCCCCTGTTGAACGCGCGGACGGAGTAGATCTTCCGACCCTCGACGTCAGTCGCCTCGACCTTCACGCGGTCGATGGTAGACGCGTTAGTGACGTGACCGGCAACGTTCGCCGGGTTCCTGGGCCGTGATCACGCTGCGCGCTGCCGCGTCCTCGGTCGCGCCCATGGGCAAGCTATGGACGCTCCCTGGGTCCTTGCATCGCTTGGTGCTCACAACCCAGGAACCGGGCAACATCACCGGCCGCGTCACTACAAGAGGATCTCGGCGGCGGTCTCGAACGTGCAGCCGGAGTCGATCAGCTCGACCGCGCGGTGCAGGTCGGCCTCCGAATGCGCGAGCTTCTCGGCCAGCGGCAGCGGGTAACCCGTCTCGATCAGCACATGCAGCCGCCACGACTCGACCTTCTCGCGCTCCGACTGTGGTTGTTCGATCGTCTGTGGCATGGTGGACGCGTTTTCGCTCTGTCCTAGACGAACCCTGCCTCCGAAAGTTTGGGATCAAACGCGGCTTCGGGTCGTCAGCTCGTCGACCCTTCGAGCCAGCTCGTGCAGCCTCGCATCGAGCACGGAGCGCTCCGACTCCGCGTCCGCCGCGATCTCGTTCAGCCGCTCCCGCAGGCTCGACTCGACCTGATGCGCGCGGTCCTCGAGCGACGTCAGCGCGTCGTCGCGTTGCCGCTCGAGCGCGGCCCGCAGACGCGCGAGCCGGTCCTCGACCCGCTGCGCCGCGGCGTCGCTGACGTGATTGAGACGTTCGGTGAGCACCCCCTCCGCCTCACGCGCGAACCGCTCCACGGCAAGGTCGAGTTCGCGGCTGAGCCGGCGGGCGGCCTCCTCGCGCGCGCTGCGCGTTGCGGAGTCGAACTGCTGCGCCGCCGCCTCGGAATACCGTGTCGTCTCCCGGTTGACGAGCCGCTGCAGCTGCTCGATCTGACGGCGCTCGATGTCGCCGAGCGCGATCTGGATCCGCTGCGCCGCGTCGTTCCCCTCACGCTCGACGAGCTCCTTCAGGTCGCTCTCGCGCTTCCGTAGCCGTTCGGCGACATCCTGCAGTGCGCGCCGCCGCTCCGAGGCGTGCTGCTCGAGCTCCGTCGACGCCTGCTGCGTCACGTCCTCCGCGGCGCGCATCAGCTCGGCGCGTAGCTTCGAGATCAGCTGCTTCTGCTCGTCGATCTGACCCTGCAGCCCCTCGGCGTCCTGCCCGATCCTGGACTCGATCTCGGCCATCGCCTGCCGGTGGCGCGCCTCGAGGCGCCGCAGCTCGTCGGTGAGGCCCTCCTGCAGCTTCTCGACGTCGGTCGCCCAGCCGCCGAGCCGCTGCTCGACCGCCCGCTGTACCGCGACGAGCTGGTCGCCGAGTCGCGCGGCGGCCTCCCCCTCCCGCTCGGCGACGTCCCGGCGTCGTTCCTCGGCGATCCGCCGCTCCTCGCCGGCGAGTTCCGAGAGCGCGTCGGCCCGCAGGCGCGACAGGATCCGTGCCAGCTCTTCCGTGCGAAGCTCGGCCTCGTGGGCGACGACGGCGTCGAACTCGGCCTTGCCGCGGTCGATCTCGCGCTCGAGCGCCCGCTGGTGGCCGCGCGTCCTCCGCAGGACGAGCACGCAGCCGCTCAGCGCGACAAGCGCGACGACGGCCGCGACGACGGCGACGATGGCTGCGACGCTCATTCCTGCTCCGCCCCCGGCAAAGCCGGGGCCTCCGCTCTTGTGAGCTCCGTCGAGCCTACGGTCATTCCCGCTCCGCCCCCGGCAAAGCCGGGGCCTCCGCTCTTGTGAGC
This sequence comes from Gaiellaceae bacterium, assembly GCA_050697615.1. GTDB lineage: Bacteria > Actinomycetota > Thermoleophilia > Gaiellales > Gaiellaceae > PALSA-600. The sequence continues at coordinate 81 of JBOGZX010000180.1, read as the reverse complement.
TCCGTCGAGCCTACGCTCATGCCCGCTCCGCCCCCGGCAAAGCCGGGGCCTCCGCTCTTGTGAGCTCCGTCGAGCCTACGC
>JBOGZX010000179.1:0-2152 GCA_050697615.1 Gaiellaceae bacterium | reverse complement strand
GTCGAGATCGCCGACTCGATGATCCGCGCCGGCGACGCGGAGCTCGTCGTCACCGGCGGGATGGAGTCGATGACGAACGCGCCGTACGCGCTGCCGAAGGCGCGCCAGGGCTACCGGATGGGCGACGGGACGCTCGTCGATCTCATGCGTTGGGATGCGCTGCGCTCGACGTTCGACGAGCTGCACATGGTGCAGCAGGCCGCGAGGGTCGCGCGCGAGCTCGGCATCTCGCGCGAGGATCAGGATGCGTGGGCGCTCCGCTCGCACGAGCGGGCCGCCGCCGCGCAGGATGCGGGCCGCTTCGACGACGAGATCGTCCCGGTCGGCGAGGTGACGGCGGACGAATCGGTGCGCCGCGACACGACGCTCGCCAAGCTCGCCGGGCTCAAGCCGGCGATGGATCCCGAGGGCACGGTCACCGCCGGCAACGCGCCCGGCGTCAACGACGGCGCGTCGTGCGTCGTCGTGTGCTCGGAGGAGTTCGCGCAGCGCCGCGGCCTCGAGCCGCTCGCCACAGTCGTGTCGCAGGGCTGGGTCGCGGACGAGTTCGCGTGGCTGGCGCGCACGCCCGCGAACGCCGGCAAGCAGGCGCTCGAGAAGGCGGGCCGCTCGATCGGCGACGTGGAACGCGTCGAGGTGAACGAGGCGTTCTGCTCGGTCGCGCTCAACTCGGTCGCGATGCTCGGCGCCGACCCCGAGACGGCGAACGTCAACGGCGGCGCTGTCGCGCTCGGGCATCCGATCGGCGCGAGCGGGGGGCGGATCCTCGGCACGATGGTGCACGAGCTGCGCCGCTCGGGCGGCGGGCTCGGTCTCGCCGCGATCTGCTCGGGCGGCGGGCAGGGCGACGCGCTTCTCATCGAGGCGTAGTCGCTGTGGCGCTAGCGGCCACGACCCGCTCGGCTGGCGGGGTCGTCGTGCGCAACGGTCGGGTCCTGCTCGTGCACCGCGACCGCTACGACGACTGGTCGCTGCCGAAGGGGAAGCTCGAGCCGGGGGAGACGTGGCAGGAGGCCGCGCTCCGGGAGGTGCTCGAGGAGACCGGGCTCTCGTGCACGCTCGGGGAGCCGCTCGGCTCGACCGTGTACGCGCCGGGGGGCGTGCCGAAGGAGGTGCGCTGGTGGCGGATGGCTTCGGACGGCGAGCCTGGGCCGAGCGACGAGGTCGACGTCGTGCGCTGGGCGACGCTCGACGAGGCCCGCGAGCTGCTCAGCTACGACGGCGAGCGGGCGCTCCTCGACCGGCTCGACGGCCACTGACGTCCCTCCTGCGCGTCCAAACGGACGGGTCCGGCCGACCGCCAAACACCGCACCGGCCCTGGCTTCGCGCACTTCCGTCACGGTCTGTTCACGAAGTCGTGGGTCAGACTCCAGTCAGACTCCAGTCAGACTCCGGTCTGACGTCGGCGGAGGTGCATCGAGCGGCTTGCGGTAGCGCACCTCGGGGGCGCGCACGCCCCAGCGCACCTCCGCCTTCCGAGCCCCGTCGGGGGTCCAGCCGCCGCGCTCGTAGAAGCGCCGCGCCCGCGGATTCTCCTCGAGCACCCACAGCGTCGCCTCCGTGTACGCCGCCGCGAGCTGCTGCTCCGCGCGCTCGATCAGCGCCCGCCCGGATCCGGTCGACCACGCCGACGGATCGACGTAGATCGCATAGAGCTCGCCGAGCCCCGGTTCGTCGCGACTCGGGCCGACAGAGGTGAACCCGACGACCGAGCCGTCACGGACGGCAACGAATGTCGACCATCCGACGGGCGGTCTGTCGAGCCGCTCGCGCCAGCGCCCCGCCTGGATGAAGCCGCCGCGGTCGAGCTCGGCCACGGGGAAGACGTGCCGGTACGCAACCTGCCAGCCTCGCTCCTGGACGCGGGCGATCGCCTCGGCGTCGGCGCCGGTTGCGCTCCGGATCTCCACCGCCACAAGGGTAGGCTCCCGGCCGGTGGAGTTCGAGCATGTTCTTGTCGTAGGCGCGGGACAGATGGGCTCCGGCATCGCACAGGTTGTCGCCGTGTCCGGCCGCCGCGTCTCGCTGTACGACCCGTTCCCGGGCGCCGTCGAGCGCGGCCTAGGCGCCGTCGCGAAGAGCCTGACGAAGCTCGCTGCGAAGGGCGGCCCCGACCCCGCCGAGGCGCTCGCACGAATCGCGCCCGCCGAC
>JBOGZX010000178.1:0-1827 GCA_050697615.1 Gaiellaceae bacterium | reverse complement strand
GGTGATGACGGACGGGCAGGGCAAGGTCAAGTTTCCGATCAACGAGCCGGCCGAGGGGAAGCGCAAGAGCCAGATCGACGAGTACCTGGACTTCAACCACGGACCGGGCGCGCAGCACGTCGCCATGCAGTCGTCGAACATCGTGTCGGCCGTCGAGGCGCTGCAACGGCGCGGCGTCGTCTTCCTGTCGACTCCGGACGCCTACTACGAGGCCACGCCCGACCGCGTCGGCTCGATCGACGAGAGCTGGGACGATCTGCGGCGGCTGCGCATCCTCGCCGACCGCGACGACGACGGCTACCTGCTCCAGATCTTCACCAAGACCGCGCAGGACCGTCCGACGCTGTTCTTCGAGGTGATCGAGCGCCACGGCGCGCGCGGCTTCGGCGACGGCAACTTCAAGGCGCTCTTCGAGGCGATCGAGCGCGAGCAGGCGCTCCGCGGCAACCTTTAGAACTCGCGCGCGCGGGGAATGACCCATCCCATGAGCGGCATCGACTTCCTCGACGGGGTCGCGCGGCAGGCCCGCGTGATGGACGATGTCTCGCACCGCCCGTGGCCGGCGCCGGGGGAGCCGTGGACACAGGCGCAGTCCTGGCTCGACGTTGCGTTCCTGCACTGGCGCGTCGACGAGGCTGTGCTCCGGCGGCTCGTGCCGCGCACCGTCGAGCTCGACACCTTCGACGGGTCGGCCTGGCTCGGCATCACCCCCTTCGTGCTCAGCGGCCTGCGTCTGCGCGGGCTGCCGCCGCTGCCGGGCGTCTCGAGGTTCACCGAGCTCAACGTCCGCACGTACGTCACGCACGGCGGCAAGCCGGGCATCTGGTTCTTCTCCCTCGACGCGGCCAGCACGGTCGCCGTCGAGGCCGCCAAGCGCCTCTACAAGCTGCCGTACCACCGCGCGCAGATGCATGCCGAGCGCGTGGCCGGCTTCGTGCTCTACGAGTCGGCACGGCCGGGCGCCGCGTTCAGCGGCCGGTACCGCGGCGTCGGCAGCCCGTCCCAACCCGAGCCGGGGTCGCTGGAGCACTTCCTCGCCGAGCGGTACTGCCTGTACACGGAAGACGGCGGCCGCCTGTACCGCGCCGAGATCCACCATCCGAGATGGGACGTGCAACGCGGCGAGGCGCACGTCGACCTGAACACGATGGCGCCGCTCCCGCTGCCCGACGAGGGGCCGCACGTGCTGTTCGCGCCGCGGCAGGACGTCGTCGTCTGGCCGCTCGAAGAGCTCACCGGAACCGCGTAGGCTCGGCGGGGTGAGCCCGCAACGCCGCTCGGCCCTCCTGTCCGTCTTCGCCGCGGCCGCCCTGGTCGTCCTGAAGCTGAGCGTCGGCCTGAAGACGCACAGCCTCGGGCTCGTCTCGGAGGCGGCGCACTCCGGCACGGACCTCGTGGCGGCGCTGCTCACCTATTTCGCGGTTCGCGTCGCGGCCCGCCCCGCGGACGTCGGCCATCAGTTCGGGCACGGCAAGGCGGAGCATCTGTCCGCGCTTGCGGAGGCGGCGATCCTCGCGCTCGCGAGCGTCTTCATCTCGCTGCGCGCGATCGAGCGTCTCGTCGGGGCGACGGAGGGCCATGTGCGCACCGTCTGGTACGCGTTCGCCGTCCTCGGCGTCGTGATCGCGATCGACGCGAGTCGCGCACTCGTCTCGTGGCGCACGTCGCGACGCTTCGGCAGCGCGGCGCTCGCGTCGAATGCGCTGCACTTCGCCGGCGACCTCGCGGGATCGATCGCCGTGCTCGTGGGGTTGATTTTCGCGCGCGCCGGCTACCAGAACGGGGATGCGGTGGCGGCGCTGTTCGTCGGCGTGCTCGTGCTGCTCG
>JBOGZX010000177.1:0-2388 GCA_050697615.1 Gaiellaceae bacterium | reverse complement strand
GAGTGATCGTCTTCGCCGCGATCGCGCCGCACGGGGCGCCGGTGTTCGAGCAGCCGGAGTCGCCGACGCGGCTCGGGATGGAGGAGCTCGGCCGGCGGTTCGCGGCCGCCCGGCCGGAGGTCGCGATCGTCCTGACACCGCACGGCGTGCACGTCGACGGGCACTTCGCCGTCGTCCGCTCCGCCGCGCTCGAGGGAGATGCGTCGCAATGGACGGACGAGGAGACGCGCTACGAAGGGCCGGGCGACCCCGTCCTCGCCGAGGCGTGCGTTGCGGCGCTCCAGGAGGACGGTCTGCCCGCCCTCGGAGTGACCTTCGGAGCGACTGCGGCAGGTGCGTCGACGATGCCGCTCGACTGGGGCGCTCTGATTCCGCTCAGGTTCATGCGCGCGCCGGCCGTCGTCGTCAGCCCGTGCCGGGCGCTCGCGAACGAGCAGCACGTCCGAGCCGGCGCCGCGCTCGCGCGCGCGACCGAAGCACGGCGCGTCGCCCTGATCGCGAGCGCCGACCACGGCCACGGCCACACTGCCGACGGGCCGTACGGCTTCTCTCCGGAGTCGAAGCCGTACGACGAGCGGATCTGCGCCCTGGTCGCAGGGGACGGTCTCGGGGAGCTGGTCTCGGTGGACCCGTCGTGGGCCGTGGGCGCGCAGGCCGACAGCTTCTGGCAGCTGCTGATGCTCCACGGCGCCCTCCAGAGCGGCGCGTTCGTCCCCGAGTTGCTCTCGTACGAGGTGCCGACCTACTTCGGCATGCTGACCGCCGCCTACGCCCGGCAGGACTGACGTCCGGCAGCACGAAGTGCGCCGGATGGCGCGCTCCAGGAGAGTTACGAAGAAGTCCCGGAAGAAGGTCTCGCCGAAGCGGCCGAGCCGCGTCAGGAAGCAGCGCCGTAAGCGTGCGAAGCGCGCGCACGCGACCTACCACTACGCCGAGCTGATCGGGCTCGGCCTCGGCGCGCTCGGGGTGTTCCTCGCCGCCGTCTACTGGTTCGGCTTCAGCGGCGGCCCCGTCGGGCATCTGGCGCGGAGCGGTGTCGGCGCGGCGGCGTACCTCGCACCGCTGGTGCTCGTCCCGCTCGGCGCGCTGATGGTCGCGAAGAGCGCGCTCGTCGACGTGCGGCCGTTCCGACTCGGTCTCGCGGTGACGGTCGTCGGACTGATGCTGACGCTCGGATCCGGTCACGGCGGGCTCGCCGGCGACGGTCTCGCGTCGCTCGTCGCGCTCGGCCTCGGGACGACGGGAGCGACGATCCTGGGCGTCCTGATGACGATCGTCGGGGTGCTCTTCCTGACCGGTGCGAGCCTCGGCGCCATCGTCCGCCGCTCCGGTCGCGCCGTCCGCAGCGCCCATTCCCGCGTCAGGGGCGAACGCGTTCCGCAGGAGCTCGCGATCGAGCCGCTGCCCGACCTCCGCCCGGAGCCGCCGGTCGACGTGCGGCACGACTACCCCGACCTGATCTCCGACACCGTCTCGGGACCGCCGCCGATGCTGTTCGTGGACGACGAGGACTCGGAGAGCGACGAGCCGCACACGCAGGAGACGCTGTTCGACCCGCCGGAGGCGTCGGCCGACTACCAGCTGCCGGACCGCGGGCTGCTCCGGGTCTCGCAGCCGGGCGGGGGCCCGAGCGGCGAGGCGAACCAGAGGGTCGCCGACGCGCTCCTCACCTGCCTCGCACACTTCGGTGTCGAGGCGGTCGTGATCGGACAGATCTCGGGCCCGCGGGTGACGCGGTACGAGCTGCAGCTGGCGCCGGGCACGAAGGTGGGGAAGGTCGCGAACCTGAAGGACGACCTCAGCTACGCGCTCGCGACGACGGAGATCCGCATCCTGGCGCCCATTCCCGGCAAGCAGGCGGTGGGCGTGGAAGTCCCGAACCTCAGCCCGAGCATCGTCACGCTCGGCGACATCTACGGCGACCTGCCGCAGTCGGCGAGCCCGCTCAGCGTGTGGCTCGGCAAGGACATCTCCGGGGCCGCGGTCTGGGCCGACCTGGCGCGCATGCCGCACATCCTGATCGCCGGCACGACCGGCTCCGGCAAGTCGGGCTGCATCAACGCGATCCTCACCTCGATCCTGCTGCGCGCGACTCCCGACGAGGTGCGCCTGATCCTGATCGACCCGAAGCGCATCGAGCTCAACTACTACGAGCAGATCCCGCATCTACTGACGCCGGTCGTCTCCAGTCCGAAGGAGGCGAGCGCCGTCCTCCTGAACGTCGTCACGGAGATGGAGCGCCGCTACGAGCGCCTCTCACACCTGCGCGCGCGCAACCTGCCGGAGGCAAACCGCGCGCTGCGCAAGCGCGGCGAGGAGGAGCTGCCGTATCTGCTCGTCGTGATCGACGAGCTCGCCGACCTGATGATGGTCAGCCCGCAGGACGTG
>JBOGZX010000176.1:0-4345 GCA_050697615.1 Gaiellaceae bacterium | reverse complement strand
GTACGGCACCGGCACCGCCGCCCAGCTGCCGGGGCGCGAGGTCGCGGGCAAGACCGGGACGACCGAGAACTACGGCGACGCGTGGTTCGTCGGCTACACGCCGCAGATCGTCGCCGCGGTCTGGGTCGGCTATCCGAACAAGCTCGTGCCGATGCTCACCGACTTCCACGGCCACCCGGTGGCGGGCGGCACCTATCCGGCGTTGATCTGGAAGGCGTTCATGTCGAAGGCGCTCGACCACCTGAAGCTGCCGCCCGAGGACTTCACGCCTCCGGTGACCTCGTACGCGGCGCCGGTCACCGTCGTCAACCGCGGCGGCCTGCTCGAGCGCGACGACGGCGTGTGCAAGAACACGGTCTCGCTCGAGTTCTACGCCGGCGACGGGCCCTCGCGGGTGGCGGACTGCAAGCCGAACGAGGTGGAGGTCCCGGACGTGATCGGGCAGACGATCACGGCGGCGAGGTCGCGGCTCGAGGGCCAGCCGCTCGGAACCTCGATCGTCTACCGGCCGGCGAAGGCCGGCGAGCGCCTCAACGTCGTCGTCGGCCAGTACCCGTCGAGGGGGACGGCATCGGCCTACGACAAGATCACGCTCGTCCTGCCCAAGTCGCTGCACGGTGCGGTGCCGCAGGTCGTCGGGCTCACCGTCGCACGGGCGCGGGCCAGGCTCGCCCGAGCGCACCTCCCCGTGCGGGTATCCGGCGGCTCGCGGGGCAAGGTCGTCGCCCAGTCGCCGCCGCCGCACACCGCAGCGGCCCCGGGCATGCGCATCACGCTGACCGTAGCGGGCGGCTGAGGAAGCGCGAGCCGCGCAGGACGTAGCGCCACGGCCGCTCGGCGGCCCTGGTGATGCCGATGCGCACGCCCGTTGCGAGCTCGACGTCGGCGCCGGACGGGCGCAGCTCGAACGGCGGCCGATCGAGAGGGAGCCCGTCGTGCTCGCGCGTCACTGCAAGTGCCTGGCACAGGCGGCCGGGGCCGCTGCAGAGAAGTCGCAGCTCCGCCGTGCCCCGCCGCTCCGCCATCGCGTCGAGCCCCTGGAGCGGCTCGAGCGCGCGGATCAGGACGGCGCCTGCGACTGCCTCGTCACCGCAGACGGCATTCAGGCACCAGTGGATTCCGTAGGAGCGATAGACGTACGCGTGACCGCCCGAGAGGAACATCGACGCGTTGCGGGCGGTGCGCCGGTTGCCGAACCCGTGCGCCGCCGGGTCCTCGTGGTCGTAGGCCTCGACCTCGACGACCCGGCCGCCGACCCCGTCGACGTACAGCTCCGCGCCGATCAGATCGGGCGCAACCTCGTGCACCGATCGCTCGAAGAACGCGGCCGGCAGCGTCACTCCAGATCGATCCGCCGGCGCAGCTCGTCGACACCGAAGTCGCTCGCGCGCAGCGCCCCGTCCGGCACCAGCCCTGCACGGTCGTAGAACGACGCGGCACGCTCGTTGCCCGCGAATTGCCAGAGCACGACGGCGGTGAAGCCGCGGGCGGCGAAGTCGGCCAGCGCGTGGCCGAGCAGCAGCGTTCCCACGCCCGAGCCGATCCGGTCGGGGGCGACGTAGAGACCGTGCACCTCGCCGCTCCCGGCCCGCAGGTCGGGATCGTGCGCCGGCCCGGTGCGTGCGAAGCCGGCCAGGGAGTCGTCGTCGACCGCGAGCCACAGCCGCTCGCCCACGCGCGGAGCGGCGAGGTGCTCGGACCAGTCGAGCGTCTCCCGCTCGGGATCGAGGGCGGTCAGCTCCCGCTCGGGGAGCAGGCCCTCGTATGCGGACAGCCAGGCTCGAACCTTCAGGTGCGCGACGGCTTCGGCGTCGCGGCTCCGCGCCAACCTGACCGTCACCTCGCGCACGCTCAGAACAGTGCTTCGGGCTCGCCCGGTCGTGCCGTCGACTCGAGCAGCCGCTGGGCCCGCCGGCCGAGGTCGCCGACGTCGAAGCGCCCCTGCTCGGCCGCGTCGGCGACTCGCTGCGCGAGGTCGAGTGCATCGTCGAGCATCCGCGCGTGCTCCTCCGCAGCCCTGGGGCCGAGCGCCGCGACGATCGCGCGCTCGGTTCGCGACGCGACGATCGGCTCCGGGATTCCCTCGACCCAGACACGTGTGCGCGCTCCGTGCCCGCGCTCGCCGGGCGCAAGCGGCTCGAGCGCGTAGATCCGGTCCGCGCGCGCGTACTTGCCGAACCCCAGGAAGATCATCTTCTCGTCGGCCACCGTGGCGGGATTATCGCGGCCGACGCGCTACGACGCGAGCGCCGCGCGCAGCGCGTCGACGACCCGCTCCTGGTCGCCGCGCTCGAGCCGGGCGTGGAACGGCAGCGCCATCGTGCGCGAGCTGCAGTCCTCGCTCACGGGCAGCATTCCCTCGCCGAATCCGTACCGCTCGCGCATGTACGACTGGAGGTGGATCGACGGCAGGTACGGAGCGGTCGCGATCCCCTCGCCGGCGAGGCCTGCCATCACCGCGTCGCGGTCGACGCCGGCCGGCAGCTTGACGACGTAGACGAACCAGGACCGCACGTGATCGGCGTCGTCGGCGAGCGGCGTCTCCACGTCGACGTCGCGCAGCAGCTCGTCGTAGGACGCCGCCACCGCGCTCCGCGCGTCGAGGATCCGGTCGAGCTTCTCGAGCTGCCCGATGCCGAGGGCGGCGGACAGATCGTCGAGCCGGTAGTTGAAGCCGAGCCGGCCGTGCTGGAGCCAGCTCGACGTCTCGAGGCGGCCCTGGTTGCGCAGCGAGACGAGCAGCTCCTGCTGGTCGGGGTCGTGCGTCGTCACGGCGCCGCCTTCGCCGGTCGTCATCTGCTTGTTCGGATAGAACGCCCAGACCGCCGGATGCCCGTGCGAGCCGAGCGGCCTGCCCTTGTAGCGGGCGCCGAGCGCCTCGCAGGCATCCTCGATCATCGCGATCCCGTGCCGCTCGCAGAGCGCGAGCAGCTCGTCGTACTCGGCCGGGTAGCCGAAGATGTCGACGGCGACGATCGCCTTCGTGCGTTCCGTGATCGCGGCCTCGACCGCCGCCGGGTCGAGGTTGAAGGTGCGCGCGTCGATGTCGGCGAAGACCGGCGTCGCGCCCTCGTAGATCGCGCAATTCGCGGACGCGACGAACGAGTACGGCGACGTGATCACCTCGTCTCCGGGCCCGACGCCGGCGAGATGCATGCAGAGGTGCAGGCCCGCGGTGCCCGACGAGACCGCGGCGCAGTACGGCGCCTGGACCGCGTCGGCGAGCGCCGACTCGAAGCGGGGGCCGGTCGGCCCGAGTGAGAGCCAGCCCGACCGAAGGACCTCGAGGACGCGCTCCTCGTCGCTCTCGTCGATCCAGGGCGCGCTGAGGTTGATCTTCCGTGTCGCGATGCTCAAGTGCGCGCGAGCTGGGGAACCGGGTCGAGCCACTGCGACCAGCGCTCGCTCTTCCCGCGCACCGTCTCGAGGTACGCCTGCTGGATCTGCAGCGTGATCTCGCCGACGCCCAGCTCGTGGTCGTCGACCGCGTTCAGCGGCGTCACCTCGGCGGCGGTGCCGCACATGAACACCTCGTCCGCGAGATAGAGATCGGAGCGGATGATCGACTTCTGGACGACCGTGTACCCCAGGTCCTCCGCGATCTGGATGACGGTGTCGCGCGTGATTCCCGGCAGGATCCCGGTCGCGAGATCGGGCGTGTAGAGCACGCCGCCCTGCACCAGGAAGACGTTCTCGCCGGAGCCGTCGGCGACGGTGCCCTCCGGGGTGAGCAGGATCGCCTCGTCGTAGCCCGCGTTGTTCGCCTCGGTGACCGCGAGCATCGAGTTGAGGTAGACGCCGGTCGCCTTCGACACGTGCGGGACGATGTTCGGCGACACGCGCTGCCAGGAGGAGATCTTCGCGCGGATGCCGTGCCGCAGCGACTCGGGGCCGAGGTAGGCCGCCCACGGCCAGCTCATGATCACGGTCTCGACCGGGTTGCCGCGCGCAGCGACGCCCAGCTCGCCGTACCCGTAGAAGGCGATCGGCCTCAGATAGCACTCCGGCAGCCCGTTGGCGCCGATCAGCTCGTTGCACGCCGCGGTGAGCTCGTCGAGCGAGAACGGCACCTGCATGTAGAGGAGCCGGGCCGAGTTGTGCAGCCGCCGGAGGTGGTCGCCGAGCCGGAAGACGGCGGGGCCGCGGTCGGTGTCGTAGCAGCGGATTCCTTCGAAGACTCCCGAGCCGTAGTGCAGGCCGTGAACGCCGACATGGACCTTCGCGTCGGCCCAGTCGACGAGCTCACCGTTCATCCAGATCTTCTCGGTCGCCTCCACTGCCGCTCCTTTCGCCGAAAACTCGCCTCGAACTCTACCGGCGTGCCGAGAGATCAGCTGTGCGGGCG
>JBOGZX010000175.1:0-1530 GCA_050697615.1 Gaiellaceae bacterium | reverse complement strand
TCACGAAGACGTTCACGGCGACGGCGATCATGCAGCTGCGCGCGGGCGGCGAACTCGAGCTCGACGACCGTCTCGAGCAGCACCTCGACGGGATCGCGAACGGCTCGCCCACGATCCGCCGGCTGCTCTGCCATCTCTCCGGCCTGCAGCGCGAGGCGGGCGAGATGTTCGTCACCGGCGAATCGCCGACCGAGGAGCAGCTGGTCGAGTCGATGCGCGATGTCGAGTTCGTGCTCGGCCCTGCGCAGCAGCACCACTACTCGAACCTCGCTTTCGCGCTGCTCGGCCAGGTCGTCGCGCGCAAGAGCGGCCTTCCGTACGTCGACTACGTCGACCGGCGGATCATCCGGCCGCTCGGTCTCGAGCGGACGACGTGGACGCCCGAGCAGCCGAAGGCGCAGGGCTACCTCGTCGACGAGTACGCACGCACCGTCTGGAAGGAGCCCGAGACCGACCTCGGCGGCACCGCGCCGGCCGGACAGCTGTGGTCGACGGTCGGCGATCTGTGCCGTTGGGCCGCGTTCCTCGCCGGGGGCGCCGACGACGTCCTCGACGCGGCGACGATCGAGGAGATGTGGTTCCCGCAGGTCATGTACTACCCCGACGAATGGGTGCTCGGCTGGGGGCTCGGGCTGATGCTCCACAATCAGGACGGCGCGATCTACGGCGGGCACGGCGGCGCCATGGCCGGGCACCTCGCCGGGGTGTACGTGAACCGGAAGACGAAGATCGGCGCGGCGGGCCTCACCAACTCCGGGACGCGCGGGAACATGGACGTGTTCGCGATTTCCCTCGCGGCGAAGGCGGCGGAGATCTGGCCCGAGCAGGTCGCGGCCTGGAGCCCCGAGGCGGAGCCCCCGGCCGACGTGCGCCCGCTGCTCGGCCGCTGGTGGTCGGAGGGCAACGAGTTCGTGTTCTGGTGGGAGGGCGGCGAGCTGAAGGCGAAGCTCGCCGCGGCGCCGGCAGGCAAGGGCGAGACCACGTTCGAGCGCGACGGCGGCGGTTGGCGAGCGGCTGCGGGCCGCGAGCGCGGCGAGCGGCTGCGGGCCGACGGCGACCGGATGATCTGGTCGGGCTACGCGTTCACCCGTAGGCAGGAGCCGTTCAGCGCGTAGCGCCCGACGAGGGCTCTACGCGAGCGCGTACCAGACGACGGCCAGGCCGTAGACCGCGACCAGCAGGAAGCCCTCCCAGCGGCGCGAGCGTCCGTCCCAGACCACGAGCGTCGCGAACGTGGCAGCGACCGCCATGGTCACGACCTCGATCGCCCGGAACGACAGGGGCAGCCCACGTCCGACAATCCACGAGAGCAGCGTCACGACCGGGATCAGGAAGACGGCGACCTGCATCGACGAGGTGACGGCGATCTCGGTCGCGAGCTCGGTGTTGCCGCGACGCGCGATCACGATCGCGCCTCCGTGCTCAGCCGCGTTGCCGACGATCGCCACGATCACGACGGCGACGAAGAAGTCGGTGAGGCCGAGCGCGTCACCGAAGCTCTCGAGCGTGCCGACGAGCGCGTCGCTGATC